>JBHELS010000423.1:0-22912 GCA_046263015.1 Burkholderiales bacterium
TTGACCGCGTAGAGCGGGCTCGTGCCGATGTCGCCGAAGACGATGCCGAGCGCGGCGAGCGTCAGTGCAGCGAGCGACGACTTGCGGTGGCGGCGGTCTCGGTCCAAGGGAAGGCGCGCAATACTAGCGCACCGCACAAGAGCAATCGCCGGCTAGGGCGCTGTGAAAAGCGACGGCTCGAGGCGAAGCTCGAGCGGCTCGGCGGCGAGGGGTGTCGGGGGTGGCGAGCGGTCTTCGCGCGCG
Source organism: Burkholderiales bacterium (assembly GCA_046263015.1). Lineage (GTDB taxonomy): Bacteria > Pseudomonadota > Gammaproteobacteria > Burkholderiales > SG8-39 > SCGC-AG-212-J23. Next base: position 244 of record JBHELS010000423.1, read on the forward strand.
CCCAGGCCGTAGCCGGCGGCGGCGCCGGCGGCGAGCGCAAGCGCGATCCAGAGGAGCCGGGCGCCGGCCAAGCGCTCGCGCAGCCGCGTGGCGAGCATGGCGCGCAGGTATTTTTCGCCCGAGCGACGCTCGCTCGCCGCGGCCGCCAAGCGCTGTGCGGCCTCGGCCGCGTCGCGCGCCTTTTGTGAAAGTGCCTCTTCCGCGGCAAGGCGCGATTGCATGACGGCGGCGGCGCGCGATTCGGCCTCGCTGCGCTCGTCGGCAAGCGCCTCGGCGGCGCGCTCGGCTTCGAGGCGCCGCGCGAGCTCGGCGGCCGCCTCGGCCTCGAGGCGCTCGCGCTTCGCCGCGGACTCGAGCGCCTGACGGTCGGCTTCGGCGCGCGCCTGGGCGCCGCGACGCAGCTCGCCATCGAGCGCCGAGCGCTCGCGCGCCGCTCCGGCGGCCCCTTCTTCCGCCTGCGCGAGCCTCTCGGCTTCGAACTTCAGCGCCTGCTCGCTCGCGATGCGCGCCTGCAGCTCGGCGGCGGCGGCGGCTTCCGCGGCGGCGAGCTCCTCGGCGAGGCGCCGGCTTTCCTCCTCGGCGGCAAGCCGCGCGGCAAGCTCGGCTTCGGCGCGTGAAAGCGCGCTCGCGCGATCGCGCGCGGCGCGCGCGGCTTTGTCATCGGCGGCGGCGCGAGCAAGGGCCGCGAGGCGCAACATCTCCGCCGCGGCGCGGCGTTCATCGGCCGCCTTGGCTGCCGCGGCGTCCGCTTCTTCGGCGGCGCGAGAGCGCTCGGCGGCGGCCTCTTCGAGCTGGGTCCGCTCGGCGGCAGCACGCGCGGCGGTCTTTTCCGCGGCGCTACGCGCCTCCGCCTGCGCGAGTGCCGCTTCGCGCTCGCCGAGCGCGGCGCGCGCCGCCTCGCTCGCCACGAGCTCTGCGGCAAGCCGTTCCTCGGCGGCGTGCTTGAGCGAGAGCTCCGCGGCGACGCGCTCGCGGCCCGCGCGCTCGCTGTCGGCCTCGGCGCGCGTGCGCGCAAGGGCGGCTTCGCGGGCCATGTCTTCGGCGAGGCGTGCGGCGCGCGAGCGCTCTCCGAGCGCTTCTTCCGCGCTTCGGCGCTCCGCGGCGAGCGCCGCGGCTGCCTTTTCCGCGGCGGCGCGCGCCTGCGAGGCGGCCTGCGCGGTCGTGACGGCCGCCGCTGCCTCGCGCGCGGCGTCGATCGCCCGCGCATCCGCGTGCGCACGCTCGTCGGCCGCCTGCCGCAGAAGCGCCTCCGCCTGCGCGCGCTCGTCGGCAAGACGCGAAGCCTCGACTTCGGCTGCCGCGCGCGCCTCGGCCGTACGCGCGAGCTCGGCCTCGGCCGCCGCGCGCTCCTTCGCCACGGCGAGCGCGGCCGCCTCGGCCTGCGCGCGCTCGCGCGCTAGCGTCGCGCCCTCGCCTTCGAGCGCTTCGCGCTCGCGAGCGAGCGCGGCGCCGGCGCGCTCCGCCTCACTGCGCGAGCGCGCCTGCTCAAGACCGGCGCGCTCCGCCTCGCCGCGCTCGTGCGCGAGGCGGCGGGCCTGCGCCTCGGCCGCAGCCTTCTCCTCGGCGTCGCGCCGGAGGGTCTCTTCGGCAGCTTTCTGCTCGCGTGCCGCCTCGAGCGCTCGCCCCTCGGCCTGTACCCGCTCGCGCATGGCGCGGCGCGCCTGTTCTTCGGCGGCAGCACGCTCTCGCATCGCCGCCGCCGCTTCGGCCTGCGCTTCGGCGCGCGCTCGGGCGTGCGCCGCGGCTTCTTCCTCCCTGGCATGGCGCTCGGCGGCGAGCGCGGCGGCTTTCTTTTCGGCCTCGGCGCGGCTCTTCGCCTCGGCGGCCGCCTGGGCCTCGGCGCGTTCACGCTCCGCGACGAGGCGCGCGGCCTTCGCTTCGGCGTCGGCCCGCGCGTGCGCCATGCGCCGAAGCTCCGCTTCTGTCGCATGGCGCTCGCGTGCGAGATCGACGCTTCGCTTCTCCTCCGAGACGCGCGCGCTCGCCACCTCTTCGGCCGAGCGCTCGCGTTCGATCCGCTCTCGCTCGGCTTCCTGCAGCTGCTGGAAGAGCTTGCTCACTTCTTCGACTTTCCGCCGGCCGCCTTGGCAAAGTCGAGGTTGATCTGGTCGCCGAGGGCATCGGCGTAAGCGTCGCGCACCTTGATGAGGGTCGGCAGCGCTTTCTTGAAAGCCTCGACGATCTTCGGGTCGTAGCGCTGGCCGGCGAGCTTCTCGATCTCGAGCGCCGCGGCCTCGGCGCTCTTCGGCTCGCGGTAGAACTGCGTCGCCGTCATTGCCTCGAAGCTGTCCACGAGGGCCATGACGCGGCCCGCCCAGGGGATGGCCTCGCCTTTCAAGCCCTGCGGGTAGCCCGAGCCGTCCCAGTTTTCGTGGTGCGCGAGTGCCATCTGCCGCGCGAGGACGAAGATCGGGTCGGCGTGCTCGCCGATGATCTCGGCGCCCATCTGCGGATGGCGCTTGATGCGCTCCCAGTCGGGCGCCGAGAGCTTGTCGCGCTTTTGCAGGATGTCGGAGGGAACGCCGAGCTTGCCGACGTCGTGCAGGGGCGCCGCGACGAGCATCATCTCGGCGAGCTCCTTCTTCGCGCCCGCGGCGAGCGCGATCAGCCTGGCGTAGTTCGCAAGACGCAGCACCCGGTTGCCGACGGCCGCGCTCTCGTGCATCTGCATGGCGCGCGCCAGGCGCTTGATCAGCTCGGCGCGCGTGCGCTCGAGCTGCTCGGTGCGCTCCTTCACCAGGCGCTCGAGCTCGTAGCGCCGGTCGGCGAGCGCGAGCTGCATGCGCACGCGCGCCTTAAGCACCTTGGCGTTGATCGGCTTCATGATGTAGTCGACCGCGCCGAGCTCGAACGCCTCGACCTGCGCCTGCGCCTCGGTTTTGCCCGTCAGGAAGATGATCGGGATGGCAGCGGTGGCGGGCTCGCCCTTCAAGGCGCGGCATACCTCGAAGCCCGAGACCTCCGGCATTTCGACGTCGAGCAAGATGAGATCGGGTTGCGGATCGGCGAACGCCTTGTCGATTCCCGCGCCGGCATCGCCCGCCGTGTCGACGTCATAATCGGCACCGAGGACCTTCGCCATCAGCGCGAGCAGATCGGCTGCATCATCGATGGCGAGAATGCGGGCGCGCTCGCTGCTCACGCTCGGGCGCACCCGGCTTTCATGCGCGCCTGCCCTTGCGTTGCGCGCGCCCGAGTAGCTGCGCGAACTGCGGAGGCGCGACCGGCTCTCCATAGAGAAACCCCTGAACCTGGTCGCAGCCGTGGCGCTTGAGGAAGCGCACCTGCGCATCGGTCTCGACGCCTTCGGCGATCACCTTGAGATGCAGCGCGTGCCCGAGCGAGATGATGGCCGCGGCAAGGACGCCCTCCTCCGCCTGCGAACCCGAGCCGATGTCGCGTACGAAGGCGCGGTCGATCTTCAGCGCATCGATCGGCAGGTCCTTGAGGTATGAGAGGCTGGAATAGCCGGTGCCGAAGTCGTCGACCGAGAGAGCGACGCCGAGCGACTTCAAGCCCTGCAGCGTGGCGACCGCCGCGTCGACGTTGTGCATGACCATGCTCTCGGTGAGCTCGACCTCGAGGCTCGCGGGATCGAGCCCGGTCTCCTGCAGGATGCGCGACACCGTTCGCACCAGCCCCTCGGCACGGAATTGGCGCGCCGAAAGATTCACCGAGACGACGCCGGGGTCCAATCCCGCGTCCCGCCAGGCACGCGCCTGGCGGCACGCCTCGTGGATCACCCACTCGCCCAATTGCACGATAAGGCCCGTTTCCTCGGCGATCGGAATGAAGCGCGCCGGGCGCACGAGCCCCCATTCGGCATGCAGCCATCGCACGAGCGCCTCGGCGCCGATGATTTGTCCGGTGCGCAGATCCACCTTCTGCTGGTAATGGAGCAGGAAATCCTTCTTCTCGAGCGCGCGGCGCAGCGCATGCTCGAGCGCGAGCCGGTCGTTCACCCGCTCGTTCATCTCCGAGGTATAGAACTGGAAGTTGCTGCGCCCATGCTCCTTCGCGCGATACATGGCGGCGTCGGCGTTCTTGAGCAGCGTGTCGACATCGCCGCCGTCCTGCGGGTAGACGCTGATGCCGGCGCTCGCGGTCACGTAGAGCTCCTTGCCCTCGATGGTGATCGGCTCGGCCACTTTTGCGGTGATGCGCTGCATCGCCCGGAAGATGACTTCCTCGTTCGACTGGTCATTCAGGATCAGCACGAACTCGTCGCCGCCGACGCGGCCGACCGTGTCGCCATCGCGCAGCACCGCGCGCAAGCGCTCGCCCATCGCTTTCAGCAGCTTGTCGCCGGTCGAGTGGCCGAGCGAGTCGTTCACGAACTTGAAGTGATCGAGGTCCATGAACACGACCGCGATGTTGCGGGCGCTGCGCTGCGAGTTCACGGCCTGGCGCAAGCGGTCGTGCAGGAGATTGCGGTTGGGCAGCCCGGTGAGCGCGTCGTAGTTCGCCTGGTGCTCGAGCTGCACCTGGTAGCGCTTGCGCTCGATCGAGTAGTGCATCGAGCGCAACAGCAGCTCCCGATCGAGCCGGCTCTTCACCAGGTAATCCTGCGCGCCGCCCTTCACCGCGGAAAGCGCAAGCGAGTCGTCGTCGTTTCCGGTGAGCACGATGATCGGCACGGCCGGCGCATGCGCATAGACCTTGGCGAAGGTGTCGAGGCCGTGGCTGTCCGGAAGCGAGAGGTCGAGGATCACGAGCGCGGTCTCGCCGCCCGAAAGATGCTCGAGGCCCTTCGTCAGCCGGTCGGCGAAATGCAGCGTGAATGCCGGCCGCGGATCCTCCGCGATCATCTCGCGGATGAGGCGCGCGTCGCCCGGGTTGTCCTCGATCAGGAGGACGTTGTGCAGGCTAGACACCGGTCGGCGGCAGCGTCACGACCGTGAGCCAGAAGATATCGATCGATCTCACGACGACGATGAACTTCTCGAGGTCCACGGGCTTCGTCACATAGCAGTTGGCGTGCAGGTTGTAGCTGCGAAGCACATCCTCTTCGGCCTTCGAGGTGGTGAGCACGACCACCGGAATACGGCGCAGCTTCTCGTCGGACTTGATCTCCTGCAGCACTTCTCGACCGTCCTTCTTCGGCAGATTCAGATCGAGAAGGATGATGTCGGGCCGCGGCGCGTCGCGATGTTTGCCGCGCTGCTGGAGAAACTCCATCGCCTCGACCCCGTCCTTCGTCCAATGGAGCTTGTGATAGACCTTGCCCTCCTTCAGCGCTTCGCGCGTCAGGCGCTCGTCGCCGGGGTTGTCCTCGACGAGCAGGATCTCGATGGGGGAACGGCCGTCGGTCATGGGAAGTCTTTCTTGGGTAGCGTGAAATGGAAGCTGCTGCCGGCGCCGAGCTGTGACTCGACCCAGATGCGTCCGCCATGGCGCTCGACCACCTTCTTGCAGATGGCAAGCCCGATGCCGGTGCCGGGGTATTCGCCCATGGTGTGCAGCCGCTGAAACAGCATGAAGATGCGCTCGAAGTACTGCGGCTCGATGCCGATGCCGTTGTCGGCGAGCCGCACGTGCCACTCGCCGTGCTCGTCCGTCGCCGAGACATGCACGCGCGGCGGCGCCTCGCCGCGGAACTTGAGCGCGTTGCCGATCAGGTTCTGGAAGAGCTGCGTGAGCTGCACCTCGTCGACGTCGACCGTCGGCAGTGGATCCCAGGTGACGGCCGCGCGCGTCTCCTCGATCGCCGCCCGCAGGTTGGTGACGGCGCGCTTGAGCGGCGCCTCGAGCGGCACGGTCTTGAATTCCCGGCCCTTGGTGCCGACGCGTGAGTACGCGAGCAGATCCTCGATGAGCTGCTTCATGCGCGCCGCGCCGTCGACCACGTAATGCATGAACTCCTGCGCATCGGCGTCGAGCTTGTCGTTGTAGCGCCGGGCAAGGAGCTGCGTGTAGGACGACACCATGCGCAGCGGCTCCTGCAGGTCGTGCGACGCGACATAGGCAAACTGCTCGAGCTCGGCGTTTGAGCGCTGCAGCTCTTCCGCCTTCTTCGCGAGCTCGTCGTGGGCCCGGCGCAGTTCCGCCTCGGCGCGTTTGCGCGCCGTGATGTCCGAGCCGACGCCGCGGTAGCCACGGAAGTTCCCCACCTCGTCGAATACCGGCTCTCCCGTGACCGAGATCCAGCGCGCGGCGCCCGAGGGATTCGGACGCTCCATCTCGAAATCGCGGAACGGCTCGTGGCGCTCGAGCGTGGCGCGGTGCCGCGCCCAGTCCTCGGCCGTGAGATTGAGCGCCGGCTGGTCCCAGCGCTTGCGGCCAAGGTAGGCCGAGGCGTCGAGGCCGGTCCGCTCGCTCATGCGCCCCGACATGAAAGTGAGGGCGAAGCTCTCGTCCTGCTCCCAGTACCAGTCCGAGGAAAGTTGCGTCAGGCTGCGAAAGCGCGCCTCGCTCTCGCGCAGCGCGCCCTCGGCGCGCTTGCGCTCGGTGATGTCGTCGAAGATCGCGATTTCGTAGAAGGGCTCGCCGCTCGCCGAGCGCTCGAGCACCATGCTGAACGTCACCCAGACACTCGTGCCGTTCTTGCGCAGATAGCGCTTCTCGACGCGCACGTGGTCGATCTCACCCGCGTAGAGGCGTTTTCGCTGCGTGTTGATGATCTCTAGGTCGTCCGGGTGCGATATTGCGCGACCGGTCATGCCGATCAGCTCGTGCTCCGGGTAGCCGAGGATCTCGCACAGGCGCCGGTTGACGCGGATGAACTTCCGATCAAGCCCGATGTGGGCGATGCCGGAACCGGCAAGCTCGAACGTGCGCCGGTAGCGGGTCTCGCTCTGGCGGAGCGCCTCTTCTGCGTGCTTGCTGCCGGTGATGTCTTCGAGCACCGAGATCGCGTAGAGCGGCTTCCCGGCCGCGTCGCGCTCGAGGGCGATCGCAATGTTCGCCCAGACTGTGCCGCCATCCTTGTGCAGGTAGCGCTTCTCGAGGCGCACCGAATCGAGCTCGCCCGCGATCAGCTTTATGCGTCCCTCGTCGACCGCGTCGCGATCGTCGGGATGCGAGATTTCCTTTACCGCCATGCCGACGAGCTCGGCTTCGCTATAGCCAAAGAATTCGCAAAGCCGCCGATTGACCCGCAGGAAGCGTCCGTCGAGCCCCACCTGGGCGAGGCCGGAGCCCGCCAGCTCGAACGTGCGCCGATAACGCTCTTCGCTCTCGCGAAGGGCGCTTTCGGCGTTTCGCTGCGCGGTGACATCGGTGAAGGACGAGACCACGCCGTACCACTCGCCCGAATCGGCATGGCGCAGAAAGCCGGTATTCACGAGAAGCCAGGTGCGCGCGCCACCCGCGCGCTCTATGCCGACGACATGCCCGGTCAGGGGCTTGCCGCTGCCCACGGTGATGCGTGTCGGACGCTCGTGCGGCTCGAGCGCTCGGCCGTCGGCATGCACGCACGGCAAGAGCGAGGTGAAGCCCGGCGCCCCGATCAGCTTGCCGACCGGGATGCCGAGGATACGCTCGGCCGCCTGGTTCGCGGCCGTGATGTCGAGCTTGCCGTCGTAGACGAGGATGCCCTCGTTCGCCGAATCGATGATCGCGCGCCAGCGCGCCTCGTTGTCTCGCAATGCGGCTTCGGCCCGCTTTCGCGCCGTGATATCGATGATCGTGCCGATGAGACCGGCGGCCTCGCCGTGCGCGTCGGCAAAGCTTGCTTTGTAGTAGAGCGTGTCGCGCAGCTCGCCGCCTCGCGCGCGCACGGCGATCTCGTAGCTCTGCCGGCCCGACCCGGCGTAGAGCTCGCGGTCCATGGCGGCGTGCTTCTCCGCAATCGCCGGGTCGTTCGGATAGAGGTCGGCCACCTGCTTGCCGACGAAGCTCTCGCGGCGAACGTCGAAAAACTCCTCCCATGCGCGATTGACGCCGAGGTAGCGGCCGTCGCGGCTCTTGAAAAACACCGGCACGGGCAGGGCATCGACCAGCTTGAAGGCCGCGTCGACGCGTGCTTCGAGTTCTCCCTCCCCCGGTGCCCTTTGTCGTTGTTTTGCCGTGGGCATGGCAGGGGAAGCATTTTAATGCGCGTAGAGACCTCTTGCTTCGGCCTTCGCCGCGACGAGCGGCACGAGAACGTCGAGGAGCGGAGTGTGGACTTTTGCCGCGCGCGCGAGCGTAAGCGGTGCCATGAGCTGCGCCTCGACTTCCATCGGCCGGCCGCGCTCGCAGTCCTGCAGCATCGAGGGCTTGTGCGCCGCGCCCGAGGACGCTTTGCCGCTCGGCCGACGCGGCGCCCGCTCGATCGCGACCCCGAGCGCTCGCGCGATAGCGGTTGCCTCGTCGAGCGCCGCGGCCGCGAGCGGCTTGAGGAGCGCGTGCGATTGCACCTCGCGCACCGTCAGCCCGGTCAAAGTGCAAAGCGTCGAGGTCCACAGGTTCTGCGCGAGCTTTGCCCAGATCGATTGCCGGATGTCCTCCACTGCCGGCGAAGAGATATCGGCCGCCTCGAGCGCCGCGCGCAGCCGTCCGAGCTCGCCGGATTCGCGCCGATCAGGGCGGCCGATTACCACCATGTTGTTGTCTGGCACATGGTTCTCGATGACCCCCGGCTCGACGATCTCATTCGCCGAGTAGGCGACACCGCCGAGCACCTGGTCGGAGCTGACCGCGTGCGCGAGCCTGCGCCCGGGATCGAGGCGCTCGAGCCGCTCGTCATACCACCATGGAATGCCGTTTTGCGCGAATACCACCGGGGTGTCGTGCCGCAGGAGCGGCGCGCACTGTTCGGCGAAGGCGCCGAGCATGTTCGCTTTCAGCGCAACGAACACCGCGTCCTGGCGACCGAGCTCGGCCGCCGTTTCGGCGGCGTGCACCCGGCCGATGATCGTCCGATCGCCGTGCAGGAGCTTGATGCCGCGTCCGCGCATAGCCGCGAGATGCGCGCCGCGCGCGACCACGCCCACCTCGTGTCCCGCCGCCGCCAGCTTCGCGGCGATGTGGCCGCCGACGGCGCCGGCGCCGAAGACGCAGAGCTTCACGCCGATAGAATAGCCGCCATGAAAATCTGCCGCTATGACGACAACCGCCTCGGCCTCGTCGCCGATGACGCCATTTACGATGTCACTAGCGTGCTTGGCAAATTGCCTTCGGTGACTTACCCCTTCCCGCGCCACGATGCCCTGATCGCGCAGCTTGCCGAGCTTCGGCCGGAGTTGGAACGCGCTCGGCAAGGCGCCAAACGCGTGCCGATCGCGAGCGTACGGTTGCTCAGTCCGGTCGCGAACCCCGGAAAGATCATCGCCGCGCCCGTGAACTACAAGAAGCACCTCGAGGAAGCGCTGGCGGACAAAGGCATCCATCACGGCAACCTGGTGCAGGAGATTCACAAGGCGGGCATGTTCCTAAAGGCGCCGAGCTCGCTCGTCGGCCCCGGGGAAGGCGTGAAGCTCGTGCACACCGACCGGCGTAACGACCACGAAGTCGAGCTCGCCGTGGTGATCGGCAAGCGCTGCCGCGCCGTCAAAGCCGCCGAGGCGCTCGAGTGCGTCGCCGGCTATTGCATCGGTCTCGACATGACGATCCGCGGCCCCGAAGAGCGCAGCCTTCGCAAGTCACCCGATAGTTACTGCGTGCTTGGACCTTGGCTCGTGACGCGCGACGAAGTCCCCGACCCAGGGGCCCTCGCGGTCAAGATCAGCGTCAACGGCGCCGTGCGCCAGGACGCACACACGAGCGACCTGATCCTGACGGTGGCGCAGCTGATCGAATGGGGGAGCGCCTTCTACACGCTCCACCCGGGCGACGTCATTCTCACCGGCACGCCGCAGGGCGTTGGCCCGGTGCGGCCCGGCGACGTCATGGAAGCGACCATCGAGCGCATCGGCTCGATGCGCGTCGAGGTGAAATAAAAAAGCCGCCGGGCTCGCGCCGCGACGGCTTTTTCGAACGGCCGAAGCCGCGTTACTTCGTCGTCGAGGACTTGTCCTTGTCGGCGTCGGTCGAGGAGCTCGAGCCCGACGGGCTCGCCGCGCTCGATGAGCCGCTCGAGGATGGGGTGGACGACGATGAGGAAGACGGCGTGCTCGAGGAGCCCGCGCCCGCCGCGCCGCCGGTGGTGCCGGAGCTCGACGGCGAGGAGCTGCTCGATGAGCTCGCGCCGCCGCTCGCCGGGCTCTTGCTCGTGTCGCTCGAGCCGGAAGAAGACGAGCTCGAGGGCGAGGACGAGCTCGCGCCTGGCGTCGTGGCGCCCGAAGACGAAGCGCTGCCCGAAGGCGAGCTGCTCGGCGAAGAGGTCGTGCCGCTTGCCGACGACGACGAGCCCGAAGGCGACGTGGTCGCGCCCGAGGGCGAGGTCGACGAAGAGCTGGAAGATTTGTCAGCGCCGCGGTCGCACGCCGTTATCAGCGATGCGCCAAGCGCCAGGGAAACAGCAACTGCTAGGGTCGAAAGTCTCATGTGGCCTCCGTGGTTGGGGTACGAGATGCGGGAGCAAGGATTGGGCCTTGATCGTGATTTCTCAACCGCGACCAGCGCCCGCGTGGTGTCGGTTCGCTAGTTCTTCATCGTCGGTTGGGTCTCGTTGCTTTTCGGGCCGGCGGCATCGCCGCTATTTTGGAAGTCGCGCCGCTGCTCGGCGTGTTTCGGGTCGACTTGGCCCTGCTGAGGGTTCGCGCCTTCCTTTTTCTCGCTATTTGTCGTGTTGCCCACGTTCGCGGGTGTGGTGGTGGATCCGGCGCCTGCTTGGCTAGCTGGCGACACACTGTCGGTTTTCGGTGACGGCGGCGTCGTGGGGCGCCGATCGCACCCTGCGGCGAGCGCCAGCGCGACCGTCAATCCGAGCATCAAAACTTTCATGAAGCCTCCGAATTAATCACCCGTGGACTGCTGCAACCGCCATACCCGGCCGGGTTTCCGTACCATCGCACGCTCAGATGATCACGACTACCGTGGTGGGCAGCTATCCGCAGCCCAATTGGCTCATCGACCGCGCGAAGCTCGGCTCCAAAGTGCCGCGCGTACGCGCGCCGGAGATCTGGCGCGTGAGCGCCGAGCACCTCGAGCAGGCGCAGGACGACGCCACCCTTCTCGCCATTCGCGACATGGAGGCGGCCGGCATCGACATCATCACCGACGGCGAAATGCGGCGCGAAAGTTATTCCAACCGCTTTGCCACGGCGCTTGAAGGCGTCGACATCGAGAATCCGGGCACCACCATCAACCGCACTGGCGCGCGCTCGGTCGTCCCGCGCATCACCGGGCCAATCCGCCGCCGCGCCGCGGTGGAGATGCGCGACGTGAAATTCCTGCGGGCAAATACCGCGAAGCTCATCAAGATCACGCTGCCTGGGCCGTTCACGGTGGCGCAGCAGGCGCAGGACGACTATTACAAGGACGAGGAAGCGCTTGCGATGGCGTACGCGGCCGTGGTCAACGAGGAGCTCAAAGATTTGAAGCGCGCGGGCGCCGATGTGGTTCAGCTCGACGAGCCGTGGCTCGAAGCGCGTGCCGAGCGCGCCGCGCGCTACGGCGTGAAAGCGATCAACCGTGCGCTTGAGGGGATCGAGGGCACCACCGTCGTGCATCTTTGCTTCGGCTACGCGGCCGCCGTAAAGGACAAGCCCTCGGGCTACGCGTTTCTCGGCCAGCTCGCCGACACCCGCGCCTCGCAGATCTCGATCGAAGCGGCGCAGCCGCGGCTCGATCTCGCCGTGCTTAAGGAGCTCTCACCGAAGAGCGTCATGGTGGGCGTCATCGACCTCGGCACGAATAGCGTCGAGACGCCAGCCCAGGTCGCCGAGCGCATTGGCGCCGCGCTCGCCGTCGTGCCGCCGGAGCGCCTGGTGGTTGCGCCCGACTGCGGCATGAAGTACCTCGCGCGCGACATCGCCCTTGCCAAGCTCATCGCGCTTGGAAAAGGCGCCGAGATGGCGCGGCGGCAGCTCTGACTAGGGGTGCTCGGCGCTCGCCGGTGCGCGCCGGCGCGGCTCGTAACCCGCTTCGCGGGCGGCCGTCACGCATTCGTAATAGAGCGCGTAGCTTTCATCGGATTCGACGAGCGTGCGCCCGTCGGGCCCGGTGTGTCGCCACTTCCACCGGTAGCCTTTCTTTTGCGGTACATGGAAAATCTCGCAGGCCTTCATGTGCTCTTTATACCGCCAGCGCAGTCCGCGGTCCGCTGGCGCTCGCTTGAATTTGCGGTAGACGCTAGCACGACAGCAGCGCGAATTTCTGCGCACGTCGTCCCAACCCGACTCGGACCTGTACAGATTCCCCCGACGATCGACGCGATGTTGTGCACCCACTCGCGCCGTCGGCAATCCCGTAACGCTGTTCGGTCGGGCGAGAGCACCATGTCCCGCACGGCAACGCTCGCGCGCGTCAGCGGTTCGATACGAAACTCGTCCACGGTTGTTGACCGGTCGCACATGCGTGCGTCATTCGAGCCGCACGCAGTGCACCGGGTCGGGCTCTGCGATCTCGCGCTGGACGCAGGAATTTGCGCGCAGGCCGCGACGGCAAGCGCGAGCAGCACGGACGGATCGGGTCGTTCGGGGGCCTCCTCCCGCCGCGAGGCCTAACCCCGAAGGTCTATCTGCCGCTCGTCGGGCTTGAGGGCCGTGCGGGCGCGTTCGACTTGTCGGTGGAGCCTTCGCTCGCCTGGCCGGTGGCGGCGCCGCTCGGGGTCTGCATCGACGAGCCGCCTTTCGCCGCGCCGGCGGAGGCCTCGTCTCGATGGCAGCCGCCGAGCGCGAGCGCGGCGGCGATGATCATCAGCGCTTTCATGTTGCGCTCTCAAGCAAGCGTCGCGCCGCAGTACCATGCCCTGCATGAAGATCACCGCCATCGACACCTGCCTCCTCACCGTCCCCACGCCCAAGCCCATGGCGCTCCAATATCCGCAGCACAAGCTGGCGATCGCCGAGATCGCCACCGACGAAGGCGTGCGCGGTCTCGGCTACAGCCTGGTCTTCAACGGCGGTGGGGCCGAAGCGGTGCTCACGTATCTCGATACGCGGCTGAAGCCCGCGCTCCTCGGCGAGGATCCGCTGTTCGTCGAGCGGCTGTGGGAAAAGATGTTCCGCGTCGACATGGGCATCAAGAAGCAGGGCATCGCCGCCTATGCGCTTTCCGCGCTCGACATCGGTTTGTGGGACATCGCCGGCAAAGCGGCAAAGCTGCCGCTCTACAAGCTGTGGGGCGCTATGAGCGACCGGATCGGCGCCTACGGCAGCGGCGGCTGGGCGAAGTACTCGATCGACGAGCTCGTCGCCGAGGCCGAGAAGTACGCCGCGCTCGGCTGCAAATACTACAAGATGAAGATTCACCATCCCGATCCGGCAGTGAACGCAAGCCGCGTTGCGGCGGTCAAGAAAGCGCTCGGCTCGAATGTGCGCATGATGGTGGACGTGAACCAGGGGCGAGACGTCATCGGCAACCAGCAGCAGGCGCGGCTCCTCGAGGAATTCGATCTCCTCTGGTACGAGGAGCCGGTGCTCGCCGACGATTACGACGGCTACGGCGAAATCGCCCGCTCGGTGCGAATCCCGATCGCCGCCGGCGAAAATCACTACACCCGCTGGGAGTTCAAGCAGCTTTTCGAACGGCGCGCGGTGCAATACGCGATGCCCGATGTGTGCCGAGCGAACGGCTTCTCCGAGACGCTGCGCATCGGCAGGCTGGCCGCGGCGCACGGCGTCGCGCTCACCCCGCACCTCATTCACGAGATCTCGATTCACGTGGTGGGCGCCTCTGCGAACGGCTTTCTCGTGGAGTTCATGGATTGGGCGCCGCCCGATCTCTTCACCGAGCAGCCGGAATGCAAAGACGGCTTCATCCGTATTCCGGAGCGCGCGGGGCACGGCATGGCGCTCCATCCGCGGGCGATCGAGAAATACCGCTCGCGATGAGCTTCATCAAGGTCGTGCTTTTTACCGACGGCGGCGGTCGCGCGCGCTGGCGCGAGGAGGCGATCGAGCTGAGCGAAGGCACGGCGCAGGCGCGGCTGTCGCCGCTTTTTCGCTCGGACGGCTTCCAGCTGCGCGAGAGCCCTGTGGGGTTTCGCAGCCCTTGGCATTGCACGCCGACGGCGCAATGGGTTTTCATTCTGCGCGGCGAGATGGAGATCGGACTGCGCGACGGCAGCTCGCGCCGCTTTCGCGCCGGCGAGCACTTTTACGCGGCCGACCTGCTCCCTGCCGGTGCGTCGTTCGATCCAGAGTTCCATGGACACTGGAGCGCGCAGCGTGGGGGCGAGGCGCTCGTCACGCTTTTCATCAGGGCCTAGTTTTTGCGTGCCCGAAGGGTATGGCACGCACCTCCGAAGACCCGCGCAGCAAGGAAGTCCCGCAGCCCTTTCCCGAGCAGCGACAGGAGCCGCCCGGCCGCGAAAAGGATATGCAGCCGCGGCCCGACTATGGCGAGGCCAGTTACCGCGGCAGCGGCAAGCTCGAAGGAAAGAAGGCTTTAATCACCGGCGGCGATAGCGGCATCGGCCGCGCCGTCGCCCTCGCCTTCGCGCGCGAAGGCGCGGATATCGCCATCTCTTACCTACCGGAAGAGGAAGAGGACGCTCGCGAGACGGCGAGCGTCGTTGAGGCGGCAAAGCGGCGCTGCCTCGCCATTGCCGGCGACATTCGCGATCCAGAGCATTGCCGAGCGCTCGTGACGCGCGTCGTGAAGGAGCTCGGCGGCGTCGACGTACTCGTCAATAACGCCGCGTACCAGATGACACACCGCAGCTTCGTGGAAATGACGCCCGAAGAAATCGATCGCGTCTTTCGCACCAACGTCTACGCCATGTTCTATGTTACGCAAGCCGCGGTCGCGCACATGAAAGCAGGCGCGACGATCATCAATACTGCCTCGATTCAGGCGTACCAGCCGAAGCCCTACTTGCTCCATTACGCGTCGAGCAAAGCCGCGATTGTCGCCTTCACGAAGGGCCTCTCGCAGGAGCTCGCCGACAAAGGCATCCGCGTAAACGCCGTGGCGCCGGGCCCCGTGTGGACGCCGCTCATTCCCTCCACCATGGACGTCGAGCACTTCGGCGAGTCCTCGGCGCTCAAGCGCGCGGCGCAGCCCGCCGAGATGGCGCCGATCTATGTGCTCCTTGCCTGCAAGGACTCGAGCTACGTCACCGGGATGATCTACGGCGCGACGGGAGGTCAGCTACTGCCGTAATCGTCCCTATTGCCTGCGCTCGAAGAAATCGGGGCCGTCGAAGCGCTCCCACGCGGCGCGTGCGGCGTGGCGATTTTTGGCCCAGTCGAGCCGTGACGTCCCACGATTGCGCTGATAGTCGCGCTGCAACTCGCGCTCGACTTCGTCGAACTTGCGATGTTCATAACGCCCGCGGCCTTCCCAGCCGGTGCGGTAGGCGGGGTAATAGTCATCGAAGTTATAGCCGCGCTCATAGTAGGGCTCGCGCGTGTAGTTGGAGCGCCAGTACGATTCCTCGGCGGTGGGGTCGATGAGTTCGGCAATTCCCTTGCCCGCGAGTCCCCCGGCAATCGCGCCGACCGCGGCGCCGGCCAACGCGCCCGCGGGTCCGGCCACCGCGCCCGCCCCGGCGCCCGCCGCCATTCCGCCCGCCGCGGCGCCAAGGCCGGTGCCGACGGGGTGCGCGCCCGGCGCGCCGCTCAGCGGATCGCGATTGGCATCACGGCCCGCGCGGCGGCGATCGCCGCTCGGCGGAATCAGCGCCGGATTGTGGGCGATGCGCCGCTCGGTAAAAAATGCCATTGGTAGCTCCTGCTTGGCTGTTGGAGCGCTCGCCTCGCAATTAGCGTGCCGCTAGCTGCGTCGCCGCGGCGATCAGGAGACCGGCGAGACCGCCGACGAGCGTGCCGTTGATACGGATGTACTGCAGGTCAGGACCGATGTGGCGCTCGAGCTCGAGCACCAGTCGGCGTTCCTGCCAGCTCATGATCTGGTCCTCGATGAAGCGGCCGATCTTCGCGCGATGTTCTTCGACGAGCGCCGGCGCCGCTTTCAGGATTTGCTCGTCGATCCACGCCTGGATCTCGCGATCTGCGGCGAGCGTGCGGCCCAGCGTTTCGAGCATTGCGGTGACCCGCTGGTGGAGCGACGCCGGCCGGCGATCGTACTCAGCCGCGAGCCAGGCGCGAAGCTCGTCCCAGAGGCTGCCGAGATACGCCGCGAGCGCCGGGCTTGCGAGCGCTTCGTCCCGCAGACGATGCACTTTGTCGCGCAGCGCCGGA
Source organism: Burkholderiales bacterium (assembly GCA_046263015.1). GTDB lineage: Bacteria > Pseudomonadota > Gammaproteobacteria > Burkholderiales > SG8-39 > SCGC-AG-212-J23. Next base: position 16,416 of record JBHELS010000423.1, read on the forward strand.
TCCTCTTTCAAGCGGCGCACGAAATCCTCGACGTAGGCATCGAAGCGTCGCCGCAGCTCGTGGCCTTCGCTCTCGCGCACCTCCTTCAGCTTCTGCACCGCCACCTCGACGATCTTGAGCGCTGCGCGCTCGTCGAGCTTCAGCTGGAAGAGGTCGGAGAGCCACTTGAGGAGCGGCGCGCTCTTCGCGACCTCGCTTGCAAGGTAGGCTTGCGTGTCGGGCCGCGCGAGGATCTCGTCGAGGGCACGCAACGCCGCCTCGAGGAGCTCATGGTGGCGGCGATTTTCTGTAAGCACGTCGAGGAGCTCTGCCGCCGCGGCTGCGACGTCGGCGTTCTTGAGCCGACGCGCGATCGTCTGCGCGAGGTAGTTGCGCACGCGCTCATCGTCGAAAGCATTGAGACCGTAGGCGGTGAGGCGGGCGACATAGGTTGCCACGGCTTCGGCGTTCTGCGCTCGCAAAAGCCACCGGTAGAGCGTGCGTGCCGGTTGAAAATCGCGGATCTTCTGCACGAGCGCCGCGCTCGTTAGGAAATTGGTCTCGATGAACTGCGAAAGGCCCGTGGCGATACGCTGCTTGTTGCGCGGGATGATCGCCGTGTGCGGAATAAAGCGCAGGCCGAAGGGATGGTGAAACAACGCCGTCACCGCGAACCAGTCGGCAATCGCGCCCACCATCGCCGCCTCGGCCGTTATCGCGACGTAGGAGAGCCAGGGATAGCGCGCCTGCAGCGCTTGGGCAGCGACGTACACCGCGCCGGCGAGCAGGAGCAGGCCGGTCGCCAACCATTTCATGCGCGCAAGGCGCGCATCGCGCGCCGCCGCGGCTTCGTCTACGCGCATCGCAGCCTCCAAAAACGATTCGGGGACGCAGCCCCGAAACGTGGGGGCACGTCCCCGAATTAGTAGCAGATGCAGGCTACTTGGAGGTCGTCGCGCCCGTTCCGGCGCGCTTGTCCTTGTTGCGCTCCATGGCGTTCTCGGCCTTGTTCTTGGCCGTCTTCGCGTCCTGCTTGGTCATGGCGGTCAGATACTCGGTGCGCGAGAGTTTGCCGTCGGCATTCTTGTCCGCGTCCTTGAATTTGGCTGCAAGCGTCGGGTTGCCTTTCGCCTCGGCGCGTGAGATGTAGCCGTCGTTATTTTTGTCGAGCGCGTGGAATCCTGGGTCATTCTTGTCCTTGCCGATCTTGTCCTCGGCATAGGCGGCGCCGACGGCGAGCGCAAGCGCCGCGGCCACCACGAAGAAAAGCGATTGAGCGAGCCTCATGAAAACCTCTGGAAAGTTGGGTGCCGTGACTATGCGAGCGGCGGCGCGCCGCGACAATGCGCCGTTCGTACCATCAAAAAATCGGGGGCCAGAGCCGGCCGGCTCTGGCCCCCGATCAGTCTTCGGCTGCTTGCTTTAGACCGCGGGCGGAGTGCCCGGGCCGCCGCCGCGTCCGCGGTAGCCCATGACGAGCGACACGATGAACGCGATCAGGAAGAGGAAAAAGAGGACTTTTGCGATTCCCGCGGCCGCGCCGGCAAGGCCGGTGAAGCCGAAGACCGCCGCGATGATCGCGACGATGAAGAACCCAATCGCCCAGCTAAGCATGAGAGCCTCCAAGGTTGAATGGGACAACCCGGGCTCGTGCAATTGGCGTGCCGCGGCGCGCGCCGCGGCAGGGTCAGGGAAGCGCGCCTTCGAGCTGTGGCTGGGGCGCGGGCGTCGCGCCTGGTTCGATATCGACGTCAGCCTCTTCCTCAATGGAAGGCTTGGCGTACGGCGTCAGCAAACCGAAAGTATGAAGGTCGTCGTTCGTGACTTCGCGAAGCGGTCCGAGCCAGTCCAGGAAGCGCGCGAGATGGGCGAGCCGCTCCGGATGCGCGCAGCCGCCCGCGGCGGTCGGATTGAAGAGCGTGCCCGTCTGCATGCGCGACACACGGTCGGGGATCAACGAAAGGGTTCGCGAAAGGAATGCAGCGTTCATCTTTTTTCTCCTCGCCTGTGAACTCCGAGGCGAGCGTAGCGAGACGCGGGCAGTTTGGCTAGCGCAAATTCCCGCATTGTCGGAGCGGTAAAAATCGACGCCGTGTCGCCCGTGGTTGTCAGGCCGAGCCCGACGCTGGAGCGAACCTTGCTCCATCGAGCGCATGAAGCTCATCCGCATCGGCATCATCATCGGCGCGCTGTCATCGCCGCTCGCGCTCGCGCAAACGCCGGGGCTCGGCGATACGCGCCCGGCGCCGCCGGCTCGCGACGACACGCCGCCCGGAGACGCTAAAGAGCCACTCGCATCGCCTAGCACGCCGCGGTCCCCTGGCCATTCCGACCGCGACTCGGCGCGCTGTGAGCAACTCACGGGCGCGCTGCACGACGTTTGCCTGCGCGAGGAACGCAGTGCCACGGGCGGCGCCACACGTCGCGCGGAGCCGCCCACGGCACCGCCGCCACAGAATCCGCGCTAGGCTCTGGCCGGGAGGAGGCCAATGCCAATTCTTCGCATCGCGAAGATGGGTAATCCCGTGCTGCAGCGACCGGCCGAGCCGGTTGCGGACCCAACGGCGCCCGAGATCTGCCAACTCGCTGCCGACATGCGAGAAACGCTCGAGGACATCGGCGCGAGCGGCCTTGCCGCGCCCCAGGTATTCGTCTCCAGGCGCGTCGTCGTCTACCGCATCATCGCGACGCGCATTCCGCCGGGCTCGGGTCTCGTGCCGCGTCCTTGGACCGTGATGGTGAATCCCGTCATTAGGCCAAAGATCGATGGAAAGACGCCGGTATGGGAGCGCTGCCTCTCGATCCCGGGCCTGCACGGCAAAGTGCCGCGGTATTCGAGCATTGGCATTCGCTACCAGGACTTGGAAGGCGGCACGCACGAGCACGACGCGCACAGCTCCTGGGCGGCGTTGCTGCAGCACGAGTGCGATCACTTGGACGGCGTGCTCTACCCGATGAGGATGACCGACCTTTCGCTCCTTGCGTACAACGACGAGCCCGGTCCGCTTGCGCGCGAGGTCGCCGCCAATCCGGCCGGTATCGATCCGTTGTTCATCGACCTGGTCGAACGCTGGCCGGGACGCTCGCGCTGGTCTACTGTCTGAAGACCACCGACGGCAGCCAGGTCGAAAGTGCGGGGAAGAACATGTAGATCATCAGCACGATGATGAACGCTGGATAGAAGCGCATCGTCGCCATCGTCACCGCCCCGAGCTTCAGGCGCGTCACCGCGCACACCGCGAACAGCCCGAGCCCGACCGGCGGGTGCACGATGCCCAGTAGCAGCGCATACGTCAGCACGACGCCGAAATGGATCGGGTCGATGCCGAATTTCGTGACGAGCGGCCCGAAGAGCGGGATGCCGATCAGCATCGCGGGCACGGTCTCCATGAAGCACCCGAGTACAAGCAGCGCCAGCGTCACGAGCGACAGGATGGCGTACTTGTTGTCGGTCAACCCTGCGAGGCCGCGCGCCAGGTGCTCCGCGACCTGCTCCGAGGTGATGACGAACGACATGACGCTGCCGATGCCCGTGAGAAACATGATGAGCGCCGTGGTGCGCGCGGTGCCCGTGAACGCGTCGCGCAGTGCCGACCACTTCAATTCGCCGTAGAACAGGCCGAGAAGGAGGGCATACAGCACGGCAAGCACGCTTGCTTCCGTGGGCGTGACGAGCCCGGTAATCATGCTTCGCAGGATGATGACCGGCGTAAGGAGCGCAGGCAGGCCGCGCCAGAACGACTGCCAGATCTCGCGGCCGCTCGCGCGCCGCGGCGCGGGTACCTTCTCCCAGCCGGCCCTCGCCAAGAGCCAATTGTTCGCGAGCAGCACCGACGCCATCGCGAGCCCCGGGAGCACGCCGGCGACGAACAGATGGCCGACCGAGACATTCATCATCACCGCATAGATGATGAACATGATCGAAGGCGGAATGATCGGCGCGAGCAGCGACGAGGCGATGGTCAGCGAGGCCGCGAACTCGGCGCGGTAGCCCGCTCGTGTCATGGCCTCGATCTGCATGGTGCCGAGGCCAGCGATGTCGGCAAGTGCGGAGCCCGAGATGCCGGCGAAAATTACGCTAGAGAGCACCGTCACCTGCGCGAGCCCTGCGGTGAACGCGCCCACCAGGCACTCGATGAATTCGAAGATGCGCCGCGTGAGGCCGAAGCGGTTCATCAGGTTGCCGGCCAGGATGAAGAAAGGGATGGCGAGAAGCGGCACGCTCCTCACGTCGTGCAGCATGTAGCGCGCAAAGGTATCGAGCGGCGCGTCGATCAGCGCCAGTCCGACGAAGGCGCCGATGCCCATCGACGCGCAAACCGGCAGCCCCAGGGCCGCGAGCCCGAGGAATAGCCCGATCATCCAGCCGGTCGCCATTCAGCTGAGGATGCCGGCGCGCTCTTCGGCCACCTCGATACCGCGCAGCTGCCAGACGAGGTAGATCGCCTCCGTGACCACGATGTCGGCGCAGCCCGCCGCGAGCGGCGCGTACAGCACCCATTCGGGCCAGGCGAGCACCGGCGTCTCGAAAATCGCCGCGAACCGCGCGGTGCGAAAGGCGTACCAGGCGACCATGGCCTGGAACACAAGCACCACCAGGCGCACGATGATGGCGAGCACGCGCTTGGCGCGCGGGCCGAGCAAGCCCGAGAAGAGATCGATGCGGATGTACTCGCGATCCTTGGCGATGAGCGCATAGACGAAGAAGTACAGCGTCATCGCGAGGATGATCGAGACTTCCTGCACCCAGTTGAGGCCGCGGATGAAAAACAGGCGATGGACGATCTCGGCGCCGTTGATCGCCACCATCACCGCCAACACGAGGACGGCGATCGCCTCGATCGCCGTCCTCGAGTGACGCAGATACAGACTTATTTGAGCGCCTTCGCCTTGGCGGCGAGGCCTTTGGGGATCACGCCTTCGGCTTCCAGCTTCGTCACCACCTGCTCGCCCCGCTCGCGCCAGGGCGTGAGATCGGGCTCGAGCACCGTGACGCCGAATTCCTTCATCGCCTTTTGCTTCTTCTCCGTGAAGCCACGCTCCGACTCTGCAGCGTAGGCCGCCCCTCCGACCTTCGCCGCGCGGTGCAGGATGTCGCGCTGCTGCGGCGTCAGGCTCATGTACTTGCGCTCGTTCATGAGGATATTGACGATCTGGTAATACTCATCGGTGCGCGTCCAGTACTTCGCCACCTCGGCATTCTTCTGGTCGTAGGCGATGCCGATCGTCTCGGGTCCGCCTTCGATGATCCCTTGCTTGAATGCGAGATACATCTCCGGCCGCGGCACGACGATGGTGTTGGCACCGAGGCCGCGCCAGGTCTCGATCGCCGTCTTCGATTCCCAGATGCGCAGCTTCATGCCCTCGAGGTCCTTGGGCGTCTTCACCGGGCGCACCGCAATCAGGCCGCGCGGGTCTTTCTGCATCCAGGTCCAATCTGGATCAAGGATCACGCCGCCGAGTGAGCGCAGTTTGTCGAGCCCGGGCTTGAAAAGGCTGCTCTTCAGATAAGCCTGCGCGTGGTTGAGATCGCGGAACACGTAAGGCGCCGAGATGATCTTCGTCTCGTCGATCAGCCCGGAGAGAAACTCGGGATAAAGGAGATGCAGGTCCTGGGCGCCCTGCAGCACGTTCTTCTGCTGGTCCGGGATGCCGCCGAGCTTGCCGGCGTGGAACACTTCGACCTTCATCTGCCCGCCGGAAAGCTTCGCTACCTCGGCGGCGAAGGCGTCCGCGCCGACCCCGGAGTGCGAGGCCTGCGCATCCACCGTGCCCAGCTTCAACACCACCTGCGCCTGCGCTCCCATCCCGATGACGAGCGCGGCAATGCCGACTAACAGCCTCTGCATACTCCCTCCTCTCAGTGATTCCTGCGTATGACCTGACCCCCTCGGGATCCGGTAAGACCTCCGTCGCGCAGCGTCACCACGCCGTTCACCACGACGTGGCGCATGCCGCGCGCCAATTGGTTCGGCTCGAAGGTGCTCGCCGTCGCCTGGAAGCGCGCGGCGTCAAACACCGCGATGTCCGCCCGGTAGCCTTGTGCAATCGTCCCGCGATCACGCAGCCCCAGCCGCTTCGCCGGCAATTGCGTGAGGCGCTGCACCGCCTCTTCGGGCTTGAGCAGCTTGCGCTCATGCACCATGAAATGGAAATACCACGAGGCCCAGGTATAAGCACCGTGAAATACCGAATTCGCGAGCGGACCATCGGGCGCAAGCGTGGTCGCGTCCGAGCCCGGCATGCAACGCGGGTGCGCGAACATGAGCGCCTGCTGCTCGGGCGTGTATGCATGAATGATGACCATCGCACGGTTCGGCTGGTCGAGATCCGCCTGCAGGATATCGAATGCGATGTCATAGGCATCGCGGCCTTCCGCGCGCGCCAGGTCGCCGAAGCGCTGGCGCGAGTACTGCGGGAATTTCGGATGATCGAGGAGCACCACGCGCTCCCAGCCGCCGCCCGCGACGATGCTCTTGTACTCGCGCATGCGGCGTCGGCTCTCCTGCGAAGCGAGA
>JBHELS010000424.1:0-8696 GCA_046263015.1 Burkholderiales bacterium
CGCATATCCTCGTACTCGAAGCGCGCCTTCCTTTCCGGATGGCGCTCGAGGAACTGCCCCCACACGGCGAGCGGCATCTCGGCGCTGCGTACTTTGGTCACGGCGACGATCGAAAAGGGCAGCGGCGTGCGCAGTCGCCACGCCGCATAGGAAGTGTCCATCTCCGTCTCGGCGGCGAAACGCAGGATCATCTCCCGCCCCTGCGGATTCGAAACCACGCGCTTTACCATGCCCTCAAGGATGAAGAACTGCTTCATCTCCTCGTCGCCCTGGCGCACCAGCGCATCGCCCTTGCGGTAATCGGCAATGGCGAGCAGCGGCTCGAGCTCGGCCCATTGCGCCGTGTTCATCGACGCGAGCGACTGGTTCTGCCGCAGGAGCATGCGGATGCTGTTGCGCTGGGGATGGCTCGCGAGCGCGCTCACAGGGAGGCGGATTCTAGTCCCTTGACCTCAGTCAAGGCCGTAGCGGTGGACCGATTCCTACCATAACGGTTCGCCAGGAGGATCCTCATGGGCACTGCCGAACCCCACGTCGCCACCAGTGCAGAGACGCAATTGACTGACGGCTTCCAGCTCGTCATCGACGCGCTGCGGCTGAACGGCATCGACACGATCTACGGGCTGCCCGGCATCCCGATCACTGACCTCACGCGCCGCGCCCAAGGAGCGGGCATGCGCGTGCTTGCGTTCCGCCACGAGCAAAACGCCGGCTACGCCGCGTCGATCGCCGGCTTTCTCACGCAGCAGCCGGGCATCTGTCTCACCGTATCGGCGCCGGGGTTCCTGAACGGCCTGAACGCGCTCGCGCACGCCACGGTCAACTGCTTCCCCATGATCCTGATCAGCGGCTCGAGCGAGCGCGAGATCGTCGACCTGCAGCAGGGCGACTACGAGGAAATGGACCAGCTCGCGATCGCCAAGCCGGTGGCCAAGGCGGCGTACCGCGTGCTGCATGCCGAGGACATCGGCGTCGGCATCGCGCGCGCGGTCCGCGCCGCTGTGTCGGGCCGCCCCGGCGGCGTCTACCTCGACCTGCCAGCGAAGCTCTTCGCGCAGAGCATCGACGCGCAGCTCGGCAAGAAGACGCTGATCAAGGTGGTCGATCCGGCGCCGAAGCAGGTTCCGGCGCCTGACGCGGTGAAGCGCGCGCTGGATCTCCTCCGCAGCGCAAAGAAACCGCTCATCGTCCTCGGCAAGGGCGCGGCATATGCACAGGCTGATCGTGAAATAAAAGACTTGGTGGAAAAGACGGGCATCCCCTATCTGCCGATGTCGATGGCGAAGGGCCTGCTGCCCGACACGCACGAGCAGTGCGCATCCGCCGCGCGCTCGTTCGTCCTTCCGGGGGCCGATGTAGTGATGCTGATCGGCGCGCGCCTGAACTGGCTGCTGTCTCACGGCAAGGGCAAGACCTGGGGCGGCAAGGGCCACAAGGACTGGGGCGGGCAGAAGTTTATCCAGGTGGACATCTCGCCGCAGGAAGCCGACTCGAACGTGCGCATCGACGCGCCGGTGGTCGGCGACATCGCCTCGTGTGTTTCTGCTTTTTTGAACGAAATCAAATCAGGCTGGCAGACGCCGCCGGCCGACTGGCTGAGCGCCATCGACGAGAAGAAGAAGACCAACGTCGCGAAGATGGCTGAGACGCTGGCGAAGAATCCGTCGCCGATGAGCTTCCACAGCGCTCTCAACGTCGTGCGCGATATCGTCAGAGCGAATCCGGACGCCATGCTGGTCAACGAAGGCGCCAACGCGCTCGACTTCACGCGCTCGATCGTCGACATGTACAAGCCGAGGAAGCGCATCGACGTCGGCACCTGGGGCATCATGGGCGTCGGCATGGGCTACTGCGTCGCCGCCGCGGTGGTGACGAAGCAGCCGGTGATCGCCATCGAGGGCGACAGCGCCTTCGGCTTCTCCGGCATGGAAGTCGAGACCCTTTGCCGCTACAACCTGCCGGTGTGCATCGTCGTCATGAACAACAACGGCGTCTACAAGGGCACCGACCTCGACCCCACCGGGCGCGACCCGGCACCGACGGTGTTCGTGAAAGGCGCGCGCTACGACAAGATCATGGAGGCGTTCGGCGGCGTGGGGGTGAACGCGACGACGCCCGCCGAGCTGAGAAGCGCGATGGAAGCCGCGCTGCGTTCGAAGAAGCCGACGCTGATCAACGCAGTCATCGATGAAACGGCTGGTACCGAGAGCGGCCGCATCACCAGCCTCAACCCGTCAGCCGCGAAGAAGAAGTGATATGGAAGCATTGAAAGGCGTACGCATCCTCGACATGACGCACGTGCAAGCGGGGCCGACGTGCTCGCAGCTCCTTGCCTGGATGGGCGCGGATGTCATCAAGTTCGAGAACCCGCAGGGCGATGCGACCCGCGGACAACTGCGCGACGTGCCGAACGCCGACTCCCTCTACTTCACGATGCTCAACTGTAACAAGCGCTCGATCACCGTCAACATGAAGACGGCCGAGGGCAAGCAGGTGTTCGTCGATCTGCTAAAGAAGTGCGACATCGTCATGGAGAACTTCGGTCCGGGCGTGCTCGACCGGTTCGGCTTCCCGTGGGACAAGATTCGCGAGATCAACCCAAAGATCGTCATGGGGTCGATCAAGGGTTTCGGGTCCACCGGGCCGTACGCGGACTTCAAGGCGTACGAAAACGTCGCGCAGGCGATGGGTGGTGCGATGAGCACCACCGGCGTACCCGATGGCCCACCGTTCGTCACCGGGGCGCAAATCGGCGACTCCGGCACGGGACTGCATCTCGCGATCGGCCTCCTGGCGGCGTTGCGCCAGGCAGAGAAGACCGGCAAAGGGCAATACGTCGAGGTGGCGATGATGGACGGCGTCATGAACCTCTGCCGGGTCAAGTTCCGCGACCATCAGCGCCTCGCCCGCGGCGACCTGGCGGAATATTCGGTGCCCACCTACCAAGGGATGGGCGAAGTACCGCGCGCCGGCAACGATTCGGGCGGCGGGCAGCTTGGCAACGCCATCCATTGCAAGCCGCACGGCGCGAACGACTGGCTCTATGTCGTGGTTCAGGAAGCGGTCTGGGAAGACTTGGCGAAGCGCATCGGCTCGGAGGTCGGCATGCCCGACATGGCAGCCGATGCGCGCTTCGCCAAGATCGCCGAGCGACGCAGGAACCAGAACCTCATGTGGACGCTCATTAACAAGTTTGCCGAGAACTATACCAAGCGCGAGCTCATGGCGATCCTGAATCCGCTCGACGTGCCCTGCGGCCCGATCATGAGCACCGAGGACTTGGCCAACGACGAGCACGTGCGCGGCCGCGACATGTGGGTCGAGCTCGACCATCCGCAGCGCGGGAAATGGTTCAACGTCGGAATGCCGATCAAGCTCTCCGATTCGCCGGCCGTCGTCAAGCGCTCGCCGACTCTCGGCGAGCACACGGACGAGGTACTGCGCGAAGTGCTCGGCTACGACGACACGAAGATCAAGAACCTGCGCGGCGCGGGCGCCTTTAGCGTGCCGCCGAAGAAGGCGGCATGAGAATCGCGATTGTGGGTCAGCAGGACTTCGGCAAAGCAGTGCTGGAAGCGTTCTTGGCCCGAGGCGACCAGGTCGCCGGCGTGTTTTGCGCCCCGGAGAAGCCGGGTGCGCGCGCCGATGCGCTGAAGGTTGCGGCGCAGGAAAAAGGATTGCCGGTGTTTCAGTTTCAGTCTCTGCGCAGTGAGGAAGCACGCACCGCAATGACGAAGTGCAATACGGACCTGGGCGTGATGGCGTTCGTGCTGCAGTTCGCGCCGCAGGATTTCGTCAAGATTCCGAAGCACGGCACCATCCAGTACCACCCGTCACTTCTGCCGAAGTATCGCGGGCCCTCGTCCATCAACTGGCCGATCATCCGCGGCGATACGAAGACCGGCCTGACGATATTCCGGCCGACCGATGGCCTCGACGAGGGGCCAATCATCCTCCAGAAAGAGACACCGATCGGCCCGGACGACACGCTCGGCACGGTGTACTTCGATCGGCTGTTTCCGATGGGCGTGAAGGCGATGCTCGAGGCGACCGACCTCGTGGTGGCGGGCAAGCATCGCGAGACCATGCAAGACGAGGCGCAGGCGAGCTACGAAGGCTGGTGCCGAAAGGGCGAGGCGCGTCTTAATTGGGCGAACCACGTCGACTTCATCTACAACACGATCCGGGGATGCAATCCGGCCCCCGGCGCATGGACGACGCTCATGGGTAGCGAGCTTCAGATCTTCGATGCTCGCAAACACGTCGTGCGTACGTTCGGCGCCGTCAAGGGGAAGATCGGCGAAATCGTCGAGGTCACGGATAAAAGCTTCCAGGTAAGTGCGCAAGGCGGAAGAATTGAAGTGCTGCGCGGGAAATTCGGCGACGGCAAAAAGCTCGCGGCGGGCGACCTTGTCTCGTCCGGCACGATCAAAGCCGGTATGGTCCTTGGTGCGTAGTGCGCCGGCTCGGCGCTAAAGATTTGACGCGCCGAATGTTGGACTGCAACAATGCGTCCCACCCTACTGTTTCCAAGGGCGTTGTGACCGGAGCTCGACGTACTGTCGTAGCGTAGAATTTTTTGCCCGGAACAACGAGGGAGGCGCGCGAGCGTGCAAGCGGGTGATTGGAAGGCCGGATGCGTTTCTGCGCGCTGCCGACGCGGCCGCCTGCGCGTCGTTTTCCCGCTCCGTGTACCGTATGGTCGCGCCTTCGCCGGTGCCCGGCCCGATGTCGGCGCCTCTAGAGCATGGACCTGACGCAGACACTCGAGATCGCGACGTGCACGGACCCCGGCATGGTGCGATCGCATAACGAGGACTCAATTGCCGCCGACGCGGCCAACGGCCTGGTGGTGCTCGCCGACGGCATGGGCGGCTACAACGCGGGCGAGGTGGCGAGCGGTATGGCCACCACGGTCATCGTCACGGAAATGCGCCAGACGCTCGCTCATGCGCGCCCCTATGAGCTCGATCAGAAGCAGGACGAAGAAATCGCGGCGCGGCTCGTGCGCGAGCAAGTGCTGAAGGCAAACAGCTCAATTTTCCAGGCCGCGCAGAGCCAGCCGCAATATGCCGGCATGGGCACCACGCTCGTGGTTTGTCTCTTCTATGACAACCGCGTGCTGGTCGCGCACCTCGGCGATTCGCGGCTGTACCTCCTTCGCGACGGCAAATTCCGGCAGGTGACGCGCGACCATTCGCTGCTGCAGGAGCAGATCGACTCGGGGATCATCACGCCCGAGCAAGCGAAGAAGGCGGCTCACAAAAACTTGGTCACGAAGGCGCTCGGCATCGACCCGATGGTCGAGCCCGAAATCCACGAATATCCGACCAAGCCGGGCGACCTCTATCTCCTTTGCTCCGACGGTCTGTGCGACATGGTCGACGACGACGACATCGGCATGACGCTGCAGGCGCTGGGCGGCAATTTGAAGCTCGCCGCGCAGCAGCTCGTGCAGATGGCAAACGACAACGGGGGCCGCGACAACGTTTCGGTTATACTGGTCCGGGTACTGAGGGAGTACCCGGGCGCGAAGGGCGTCATGGCGAAGATGTTCGCGTGGCTAAAATAAAGCTCCCCTAGGGGGCACACCTATGGCGAAATTGATACTCAGCATGGATGGGCTCGTTCTCAAGGAGATTCCCTTGACGAAGGAGCGCACCACCATCGGCCGAAAGCCCCATAACGACATCCAGATCGACAATCTCGCAGTGAGCGGGGAGCATGCGGTCATTGTTACGATCCTGAACGACTCGTTCCTCGAGGATCTCGGCAGTACGAACGGCACTGTGGTGAACGGTAATCCGATCAAGAAACACTTCCTGCAGAACAACGACGTCATCGAGCTCGGCAAGTACAAGCTCAAATTCGTAGCCGAAGCTGCAGCCGCGGCGAATGCGGAAAAGGCCGACTTCGAAAAGACGATGGTGTTGCGCCCTTCTGTAGTCAAGCCCGCCTCGGCCGTCGGCACAACCGGACCTCAGCTCGCGCAACCCGGGCCGCAGTTAGGACAGACGCGGTCGCATGTGGCCGAAACGGCGTCGCCGCTCGGGCAGACCGGGACGAATCTAGGACAAACCGCATCCCAACCCGCGGTCGCGCAACGCCAGCCTGTCGTGCAGGCCGCCACCGCGGGCGCCCTCACAATGGGCGCTGGCGACAAGGAGGCGAAGGCTGCGCCTGGCGCCGTCGCGCCCGCGACCAGCGCTAGCGTAACGGCGGCCGCGGCAGCGCCCTCCAAGCCCGGTCAGAGCCTCGGCGCGATCCAGCTCCTCTCCGGCGCAAACGCCGGCAAGGAGGTCGAGCTCATCAAGCCCCTCACGACGCTTGGCAAGCCGGGCGTGCAGGTGGCTGTGCTTACGCGGCGGCCGCAAGGCTATTTCATCACTCACGTGGAAGGCGAAAAGCGCCCGAGCGTCAACGGCGAAGAAATCGGGGCCGCCCCGCATTCCCTTAAAGACCACGACGTCATCGAATTGGCAGGCGTCAAAATGGAATTCTTTCTGAAGGCCTAACAGGCTCAAGGCGCCAGCCGTACCCGTCCGCTTCCTGGCGGCGGTAAATCGTCACAATTTGCAGTGGTTCGCTCAAGGCTGCATGCTCTACGCCGCCATGCATGCCGACCACGCTAAAAAGCCGCCTGCCAACACGTTGACCGCTGAGCGCGCGGCGCTCGCGGTTCCCGGGAACTAGCGCCGCATGCGCCTGCGCGTCCTCGGTTGTTCCGGCGGCATCGGCGGACGGCATTTGCGGACGACCTCCTTTCTTATTGACAACGATGTACTGATCGATGCGGGGACCGGGGTGGGCGATTTGACGCTGGCCGAGCTATCGCAAATCGACGCTATCTTCATCACGCATTCGCATCTTGATCATGTGACGTCCATCCCGTTCTTGGTCGACACGGTGGGCGGCCTGCGCTCCAAGCCTCTGCTCGTATACGCCACGCGAGCGACGATCGAGATCATGCGCAATCACTTGTTCAACTGGGCGATATGGCCGGACTTCAGCGAGATTCCGAGCGTCGAAGCGCCTTTTCTGCGCTACGCGGAGATCGAACTCGGGCAGACGGTGCGCCTCGGTTCGCGCGCCTTTACGCCGCTACCGGCGCGCCACACGGTGCCAGCGGTTGGCTACCACATCGACAGCGGCACGGCGAGCCTGGTGTTCACCGGCGACACCGGACCGAACGACGAACTCTGGCGCGAAGTGAACCGCATCAGCAATTTGAAATTTCTGATTATCGAAACGGCCTTCTCTAACAAGGAGCGCCAGCTTGCGGAAATGGCGCGCCACCTCTGCCCGCAAACGCTCGCGGGCGAACTCGCAAAGCTCGAGCTCGCGCCCGAGATCTACATCACACACCTGAAGCCCGGCGAGATTGAGCCGACGATGCTCGAAATCGAGGAATGCGCAGGCAAGTTCCGGCCGCAAATGCTGCAGAACAACTTGGTGCTGGAGTTCTAGTGACGGGCCGCCACCCCACCGCCGAGCAACTCGCGGCCCTTGCGCCGCTCGCCCGGCTGCCGCGGTCGCGGCTGGACGAGCTCGCTCGGCTCTCCCTGATCGAGCAAGCACCGCGCGGCGCCGATCCCCTTACCGATCGCCCGCCGGGGCGGCCGATGTTCCTCGTGCGCGGCGAGGTTTTGCTCGCATTCCACGGGGGCGGCACGCTGGTCGTTGTTGGCGGCACAGGCGAAGCCTGCCGGCCGCTCAACCGCGGGCGGCAAGTTATTACCCGAAGCAAAGCCATCACCGATGTCGAGTTGCTTGCGCTCGACGATGATTTTCTCGACGTGCTCGCGGCCTGGGACCAAGCAGTGCACGACGACGCCCGCCTTCTCGATAGCGCCTTCGCGCTGAAGAGCCTCAAGGAGGGCGCGCTGGCAGAGCTTCCCGTCGGCCATGTCGAGGAGCTGATTAAGCGCTCGGAACGCGCCCATGTCCGGCGCGCGGAAGTGGTGGTTCGGGAAGGCGAGCAAGGCGACGATTGCTATCTCGTGATGGCCGGCCGGTTTCAAGTCGAGCGCATGGTCGGCGGCGCGAAACTGGTGCTTGCCGAATTGAAAAGTGGCGACGCTTTCGGCGAGGAAGCACTCGTCTCGGAGGCAAAAAGAAACGCCACCGTTACGGCCCTCACCGATGGTGAGCTTTTGCGCGCGCGTCGCGCTGATTTCAATCAGTTTTTGCGCGAACCGCTCCTTAGGCGGGTTGGCTTTGAGGAAGCGCTACGCAAGGTAGCCGCGGGTGCGTTGTGGCTCGATGTGCGCTACCCCTCGGAGTATCAGTACGACAAGATTCCGGGGGCCATCAACGTGCCACTTGCCGAGGTACGCAATGTGTTTGCGGTCCTCGACCGCTCGCGAGAGTACGTGGCCTATTGCCAGAGCGGGCGCCGCAGCGCCGCCGCGGCGTTCCTTTTTGCGCAGCGTGGCTTTCGCGTTTGGCTCCTGGAAGGCGGCCTAAAGCAGGCCGCCGAACGGCGTTCCTGACGCTCCTGGCGGGCAAAAAGCCTTGGTAAATCAGGAGGTCTGACGATAACATTAATGCCAAGCACGAGCAGGGAGGCAAAGGATGAGCGCAGTTCTCAGTCAGCCGGCGGCGGCTTCGACGGACGTCGCGGCTCGCTTGGCGTTCCAGAAGCAGCTCCAGGCAGTGACGAACAAGATTCACGCGACCAATAACATCGACGAGAT
>JBHELS010000425.1:0-5143 GCA_046263015.1 Burkholderiales bacterium
CCTGCAGCTCTTGACGCGCGCTCGCCTTGGCTCTCGCGAAGCCGGTGAACGCCGCGGCGAGGAGCTCGTCGAGCGATAGCGCGAGCTCGCGCTCGACCAGGATGCGGACCAACCCGAGCGCCGCGCGGCGCAGGCCGAACGGGTCACGCTCGCCGGTGGGCGTCTGACCGATGCTGAAAAAGCCGGCTAGCGCTTCCAGCTTGTCCGCGAGAGCGAGCGCCGCCGACACCGCGTGCTCGGGCAGGCGATCGCCGGAAAACCGCGGCAGGTATTGCTCGCCGATCGCGTTCGCGACTTCCGGCCGCTCGTTATCGTGGCGAGCGTAATACGCCCCCATGGTTCCTTGCAGCTCGGGGAATTCGCCCACCATGCCGGTGAGGAGATCCGCTTTTGCGAGCAGCGCCGCGCGATCGGCGAGCGCGGCATCGGCCGCGAGGCGCTCGGCGATGCGCCCGGCGAGCGAGCGCAGCCGTTGCACCCGGTCAAGCAGGCTTCCGAGCTTCGCGTGATAGACGACCTTCGCGAGCTGCGGCACGCGCGCCTCCAGGCGCTGCTTGCGATCCTGGTCGTAAAAGAAGCGCGCGTCTTCGAGACGCGGGCGCACCACGCGCTCGTTTCCCGCGATGATCGGCCGGGGATCGGGCACGAGCATGTTCGAAACGATGAGAAAGCGCGGCACGAGCTTCCCCGCCGGATCGAAGAGCGGAAAGTATTTCTGGTTCTGCCGCATCGTCAGGATGAGGCACTCGGCCGGGACTTCGAGGAACGCCGGATCGAAGCCCCCGGCGTAGACCTGGGGGAATTCGACGAGCGCGGTGACCTCGTCCAGCAAGTCGGCATAGCCGCCGAGGCTCGCCTGCTCGTGCGCAGCGGCCGCCTTGAGTTGCCGGTCGATCTCGCCCCGCCTTTTGGCGAAGCTCGCGATGACCTTGCCCTCGGTTGCCAGGCGCTCCTCATAATCCTCGCCGCGCGGCAATGTAATGACTCGCTCACCGAGGAAGCGATGTCCCGCGGTCGTGCGTCCTGAGGTGAGCGCAAGCACCTGTCCGGGCACCACGCGTTCGCCGTGGAGCATGACGAGCCCGTGAACCGGCCGCACGAATTGCGCGTCGCCTGCGCCCCAGCGCATGAGCTTGGGGATGGGGAGCGCTTTGAGCGCGTCATCCACCATCGCTGCGAGGCGCTCATCGAGTAGCGCGCCCTTCGTCGTCACGCGCGCAATGAGCACCGGGCCCTTGGGCGTGTCACGCCGCGCGAGATCGGCCACGTCGACGCCGTGCTTGCGCGCGAAGCCTGCAATCGCCTGCTCGGGCGCGCTCGCCGAGGGACCGCTGACCTCGGTTTCGCGCGCTGGCGCGCTCGCGGCAACGCTGCCGATGGCGAAGGCGAGCCGCCGCGGCGTGGCGAACACGGCGAGCGGCGCTTTGCCATCGGCGAGCCCCGCTTTCGCGAGCGCGGCGAGCACCTGCTCGGCGAACGTTTCCGAGAGCGCGCGCAGCGATTTCGGCGGCAGCTCCTCCGTCAGGAGCTCGAGGAGGAGGGTCGCGCTCATGCGGCGAGCGGAAATCCCAGGCGCTCGCGCGATTCGTAATACGCCTTGGCGACGCCGCGCGCGAGCGCGCGCACCCGATCGATGTAGGCCGCTCGCTCCGTCACCGAGATCGCGCCGCGCGCATCGAGCAGGTTAAAGGTGTGCGAGCAGCGCAGCACCCTCTCGTAGGCGGGCAGCACGCATTGCGCGCCGATCAGGCGCTTCGCCTCGCCCTCGAACTCGCCGAAGTGGCGAAAGAGCATGTCGGTATCCGCGAGCTCGAAGTTATAGCGCGACTGCTCGACCTCGTTCTGATGAAACACATCGCCATAGCGCACGCCATCGACCCAGACCAGATCGAAAACGCTTTCCTTCCCCTGCAGATACATCGCGAGCCGCTCGAGGCCGTAGGTGATCTCCCCCAGGACCGGCTTGCACGCGAGGCTGCCCACCTCCTGGAAGTAGGTGAACTGCGTGACCTCCATGCCGTCGAGCCAGACTTCCCAACCGAGACCCCAGGCACCCAGGGTGGGCGATTCCCAGTCGTCCTCGACGAAGCGGATGTCGTGGCTGCGCGGCTCGACGCCGATCGCGACGAGCGATTGCAGATAGCGATCCTGGATATCGGCGGGCGAGGGCTTCATCACCACCTGATACTGATAGTAATGCTGCAGCCGGTTGGGATTCTCGCCATAGCGCCCGTCCTTCGGACGGCGAGAAGGTTGCACATACGCGGCATTCCACGGCTCGGGACCGATGGCGCGCAAGAAGGTCGCGGTATGAAAGGTCCCTGCGCCCACTTCCATGTCGTAGGGCTGCAGCAGCACGCAGCCTTGCCGATCCCAAAAATCGCTGAGCCGCAGGATGAGTTGCTGGAAGCTGAGCATGAAGCCGCCCGATTTTAGCGGCTGACTCTTCGCCGGGCGATCAACGTAGCGATCGCGAGCAGGCCGAGCGAGGCGAGCACCGCCGGCCAGTCGCGCACGCGTACGTAAGGCGTCGCGCCACTGTAGCCGCGCGCGCTCGCCTCGAGCCGCGCCTCGGTGAATTGCGGGAGGCGGGCCAGTACGCGCCCATCGCGGTCGATGGCGGCGGTGATACCGGTGTTGGTGGCGGCGAGATGCATGCGCGCGGTCTCGATGGCGCGCAGCTGGGCGATCTGCAGATGCTGGGCGGGCGCGAGCGAGTCACCGAACCAGGCGACGTTCGAGACGTTGACGAGGAGCGTCGCCTCGGGAAGCCGCGCGGCGATCTCGTTGCCGAAGGCATCTTCGTAGCAGACATTGACCGCCACTTGCTCGCCCGCCACTGAGAGCAGCCGCTGGTCCGGCGAGCCGCGCGAAAAATCCGCCATCGGAATGTTGACTAGGCGCAGCGTCCAGGCAAAGCCCGGCGGCACGAACTCGCCGAACGGCACCAGGTGCAGCTTGTGATAGGCCTGGATCGGCGAGACGCCGAGCGTGATCACGCTATTGAAGAACTCGTCGGCGCTCCTGCGCGTCGGCACGCCGAGGATCAGATCGCCGCCGTTACGCTCGGCGACCGCGTCGAGGCGGCGCAGATAGGCACGGTCGACCTGATCGAGGAAGCGCGGCAGTGCCGTCTCGGGGAAGATGACGAGCCGGGCGCGCGAGTCCTCGGCGAGCCGCGCATAGCTCTCGAGCGTGCGCTCGTAGCGCGCCGGATCGAATTTAAGCGACTGCTCGATATTCCCCTGCAGCAGCGCGACGCTCAATTGCGTGGTGCGCGGCGTGCTCCATTCGACATGACGCAACGCTTCTCCTCCGGCGGCGATGGCGACGATTGCGCCTAGCGAGAGGGCGCGGCGGGGCGCGGGCAGGGCGATGAGCGACAGCAGGCCGGCAAGGGACACCGTGATGAAGCTGAGCGCGAAAACGCCGCCGATCGGTGCATAACCCTGGAGCGGCCAGCCGACTGCGGCATAGCCGAGAGAAAGCCAGGGGAAGCCGGTGAAGATCCACGAGCGCAGCCACTCGAATAGCGTCCATGCCGCCGGAACGATCAGGCATGCGCGCGCTGCGGCGCCCGCAGGGATGCGCGCCTGCAACCAGCCGGCGCCGGCCGGAAAGAGCGCGAGGAAAGCGCAGAAGAGGAGCGTGGCGATCGCCGCTAGGACGGGCGGCATGCCGCCGAAGGTGTGCAGGCTCACGTACACCCAGGAAACGCCGACGCCGAAGAGCCCGAGGCCGAAGGCAAACCCGAGCCAAAAAGACTCGCGTGGCGGGCGCGTCGTCCACGCGCGCGCGAGCCAGGCGAGCGTCACCAGCATGAGCGGATAGAAGCCGAGCGGCGCAAAGGCGGCCACGCTCGCGGCTCCGGCGATCAACGCGGCGGCGTAGGGCGTCAGGTCTTCGGCTTGTCGACGAGAAGCGTGTAGACGCGCCGGCTGTCGGCCCGCAGCACCTGGAAGCGCAGGCTCTCGATCAGGACCGTCTCGCCGCGTTTGGGCAGCCGCCCAAGGTGTGCAATGACGAGCCCCGCCACGGTGTCTGCGGTTTCGTCGGAGAAGCGGCTGCCGAAGGCGGCGTTGAAGTCGGCGATCTGCGTCAGCGCCTTGACGCGAAAGCGGCCGCCCGGCTCGGGGATGATGTTGTCGGACGCTTCGTCGAAGTCGTATTCGTCCTCGATTTCGCCGACGATTTGCTCCAGCACGTCCTCGATCGTAATCAGGCCCGACACGCCGCCGTATTCGTCCACCACGATCGCCATGTGGTTGCGGCTCGCGCGGAATTCGCGCAGGAGCACGTTCAGGCGCTTCGCCTCGGGCACGAACACCGCCGGGCGAAGCATCTCGCGTACGTTGAACTCCTCCTCGCCCGCGTAATGGCGCAGAAGATCCTTCGCGAGCAGGATGCCAATCACGTCGTCGCGGCTCTGGTCGATCACGGGAAAGCGCGAGTGCGCCGTGGCGATGATGCGCGGGATGAAGCTCTCGATCGGCTCGTTGATGTCGATGAGATCGACCTGCGCGCGCGGAATCATGATGTCGCGCACCTGCATCTCGGAGACGTTGAGTGCGCCCTCGATGATCGAGAGCGCGTCGGCATCGAGCAGGTTCCTCGAGTACGCGGAGCGCAGCAGCTGTACCAGCTGCTCACGGTCGCTCGGCTCGCGCATGAGGAGCGCCGAGAGGCGCTCGAGCAGGCTGGGGCGCGCGGGATCGTTCATGCCGGGCGCATTCATTCTACCGTGTAGGGATCGCCGAACCCCAGGCGCGCGAGGAGCCGTATCTCGGCCGCTTCCATGCGCTTCGCGCTTGCCTGGTCATCATGCTGGTAGCCGCGCAAATGCAGCGCGCCGTGCACCACGAGGTGCGCGTAGTGCGCGCGCACGCTCTTCCTCTGCGCGCGTGCCTCGCGCACGATCACTGGATGGCAAAGCACGATGTCGCCGGCCGCGCCATAGGAAAAGCTGAGCACATTGGTCGCATGGTCCCGGCGGCCGAAGCGCCGGTTAAGCGCGCGCGCCTCGCCGCGGCCGACGACGCGGACAGTGAGCGGCAGAGCGCGCGCCGCCGCGCTCGCCCAGCGCCTGAGCTCGGCCGGCGCCGGCACGCCCGCGCGCCCGATCGCATATTGCACGGTCACCTTA
>JBHELS010000426.1:0-3097 GCA_046263015.1 Burkholderiales bacterium
GCGAGCCAGATCGTCATCTTTGCGGTGTTCGCCGCGAGCATCAATCTGCTCCTTGGCTACGGCGGCCTCGCCACCCTCGGGCATGCCGCCTATCTCGGCGTCGCCGCGTACCTGTCGGCCTTCGTGTACCTCAAGCTGCACCTCTCGCACGCGCTGATCGCGCCGCTCGCGCTCATCGGCACCACGGTGATGGCGTGCGTCTTCGGGCTGGTGGCGCTGCGTGCGACGGGTTTGGGATTCTTGATGCTGACGCTCGCGCTTTCGCAGGTGCTCTGGGGCACGGCTTATCGCTGGGTGTCGGTGACCGATGGCGACAATGGTCTGCGCGGGCTCGCGCGGCCGCTGCCCTTTGGCATCGATCTCAACCAGGCGATGCCGTTCTATTACTTCGTGCTCGTGATGGGCGTGCTCGCCGTCTGGATGATGGCGCGCTTCGTCGCCTCGCCCTTCGGCGCGACGCTGCGCGGCACGCGCGACCAGCCGCGGCGCATGAGCGCGCTCGGCTACGACGTCTGGCTGATCCGCTGGGTCACGTTCGTCTACGCCGGCTTCTGGGGCGGCGTGTCGGGCCTCCTCTTCGTCTACTACCACAAGTACATCCATCCGGTCTCGCTCTCGCTTGCCAATTCGGCCGAGGGGCTGCTCGCCGTGATCGCCGGCGGCTCGGGCACGCTCGCGGGTCCGATCGTCGGCGCGGCAATCGTGCTGCTGCTCAAGAACTGGGCCTCGGCCTACATCGAGCGCTGGAACATGCTGCTCGGGTTCGTGTTCGTCTTCATCGTCGTCTTCATGCCCGAAGGCGTGGTACCCGGAGTGAAAAGATTGTGGCAGCGGCGCTCCATATCCAAGGGCTGAAGAAATCGTTCGGCGGCCTGCCTGCGATCGCCGACGTCTCGCTCGACGTCGCGCCGGGCGAGCGGCGACTGATCATCGGCCCGAACGGCGCCGGCAAGACCACGCTCTTCAACCTCCTGACCGGCGACCTGCCGCGCGACGCGGGCAGGATCGAGCTCTTCGGCGAGGAAGTCTCGCGGCTCGCCACCTGGCGGCGCTGCCACCGCGGCCTCGCGCGCACCTACCAGATCATCACGCTCTTCCCGAAGGACACGCTCGAGCACAACGTCGCGCTCTCGCTCCTCGGGCTTTCGCGCCGACGCTGGAGCATGTTCGGCCGGCTGCCGGCGGCGTTCTACGCCGATGCCCGCGCTGTCCTCGCCCGCGTCGGTTTGGAAGCGGTGGCGCGCCGCCCAATCGCCGAGGTGGCCTACGGCGAGAAGCGGCGCGTCGAGATCGCCATGGCGCTCGCGCAGAAGCCGCGCGTGCTGCTCCTCGATGAGCCGCTCGCCGGCCTCTCGCGCGAAGAGCGCGCGCAGGTGAAGGCGGTGATCGGCGCCATCCCGCGCGAGACGACCGTCGTCATGATCGAGCACGACATGGACACGGCGCTCGACATGGCCGACCGCATCACCGTGCTGCATTACGGGCGCGTGATCGTCGAGGGAACGCGCGCCGAGGTGGTGGCCGACCCGAAGACACGCGAGGTCTATCTTGGCCACTGAGGCGCTGGCGCTTGCCGAGGTCGATGCGCTCTACGGCGAGAGCCATGTCCTGCACGGCGTGTCGTTCGCGCTCGGCGAGGGCAGGGTGCTCGCGCTCCTCGGCCGCAACGGCGCCGGCAAGACGACCTGCATGAACACCGTCATTGGCTTCCTGCCGCCACGCCAAGGCGCGGTGCGCCTCTTTGGCGAGCCGGTCGAGCGGCTCGCCCCCGACGTCATCTCGCGCAAAGGCATCGCGCTCGTGCCGCAGGGACGACGCGTCTTTGCGCGTCTCACCGTGCGCGAGAACCTAATCGTCGCTCACCAGAAGCGCGGCGCCACCTGGACTCTGGAGCGCGTGTTCGAGCTTTTCCCGCGCTTGAAGGAGCGCGCCGAGCAGGACGCGGGTTCGCTCTCCGGGGGCGAGCAGCAGATGCTCGCGATCGGACGCGCCCTCATGGGAAATCCGCGCGTCTTGCTGATGGATGAACCCTCGGAAGGGCTCGCGCCGCTCATCGTCGCCGAGGTCGGCCGCACCATCGCGCGCCTGAAAGCGGAGGGACAATCGATCGTGCTCGTCGAGCAGAACATCAAGCTCGCCTTCGGTCTCGCCGACGATGTCGTCATCCTCAATACCGGGCGCGTCGCGTACGCCGGCCCGGTGCAGGCGGTGCGAGAGAACGAGGCGCTTATTACTCAGCACCTCGGTGTCTTCTAGGAGCCGTCGCCCCGGCGATAGAAGATGACGAGACCGATCATCAGCGCGAGCACCCCGACCGTAGCGAGCGTGAGGGCAAGCGGCGCCGCGGCGGCGCCCGAGATCACCCACGCGGCGAGGCCGACGAGGACGATCAGCGCGCCCGGCCCGATGAACTTAGGCACGACGAGCGCGCGGCTGAGCGTACGCGGGGCCGATGTTCGCAACGATGTCGAGCGCGGCGCAAAAGACTTCACCTGGCGCGGGCGCTTCACCGGACATCCAGCGAACGAGGTCGAGCGGGGAGCAGTTGAGTGCGGCGGCGAGACGCTCTTCGCTGCCGATCGTCGCCAACGCCCGACGCAGGGTTCGCATCGTTGCATTGTCTTTGATCATGGTTTCCCGATTAACGCGCGAGCAGCTCGCGCGCTTACAGAGAAGAAAGGAATCGCCCTCCATGATGTATAGCTGTGCACCGGCAGCGCGCGGTGGCGCCGCGCGCGCGATGGTGAAGCAACGCGGTAAATCGCTCACCGTCGACATTCACTGCCACTACATGAATACCGAGGTCGCGGCGAAGGTGGCGCCACTCGATCCCTCGCAGCACGAGCCGATGGCCGTGCACTCGAATGCGAAGACGCGCGAGGTGAATGCCAAGCAGGTGCAGGAGCGCGGGCCCAAGCTCACCGACGTCGCCCTGCGCCTTAAGGACATGGACCGCATGGGCATCGACATCCAGGCGGTGTCGCCGGCGCCGCACCAGACGTATTACTGGACCGATCCCGGCATGGGTGCCGAGCTCTCACGGGCGGTGAACGAGCGCCTCGCCGAAATCGTCGCCGCGCATCCCGATCGCTTCGTC
>JBHELS010000427.1:0-3628 GCA_046263015.1 Burkholderiales bacterium
CATCGGGCTGCCCGGGACGACGGTGTTCTCGAGCGACCGCGTCGCCGACACGATCGACTACGAGCAGGTGGCTCTTCGCATCCGCGCGCTCGCGGGCGCGCAGCACTACCGCCTGGTGGAAACCTTCGCCGACCGCGTCGCGTCGCTGCTGACCGCCGAATTCGGCGCGCCTTGGGCGAAAGTGAGCGTCGCGAAGATCGGCATTCTGCCGAACGCGAAATTCGTCGGCGTTACGATCGAGCGACGTCGACCGGAGTAGGGCGAGAAGCCGCACGAGCTCGGCAGTCGCGATGCGCACGAGAAAGCCGCGTCGCCCGCCATTGATGTACATCATCGGCAGCTCGAGCACCGAGCGTTCGATGAAGATCGGCAGCGGCTTTCTCAATCCGAAGGGAGAGGTGCCGCCCACCTGATAGCCGGTATGGCGCTGCGCCACCTCGGGCCTGCAGGGCTCGATGCGCTTTCGCGCGATCTGCCGCGCGAGGTCCTTCGTCGACACCTTGCGATCGCCGTGCATGAGAACGATGAGCGGTTTTCTTTCCTCGTCCTCCATGACAAGCGTCTTCACCACCTGGTGCTCAGGCACGCCGAGCGATTCGGAGGACAGCGCCGTGCCGCCATGCTCGACGTATTCATATTCATGCACGGTGTATTGAACGCCGTGCTGCGCGAGCACCTCGGTCGCCGGCGTGCTCATCCTCGCGGATGGTGCTTCGCATGGAGCTGCTTCAGCCGCTCGCGCGCCACATGGGTGTAGATCTGCGTGGTCGAGATATCGGCGTGGCCGAGAAGCATCTGCACGACGCGCAGGTCGGCGCCGTGATTGATGAGATGCGTGGCGAACGCGTGGCGCAGTACGTGCGGCGACAAGCGCTTGCCGGGAATGGCGCGCGTGCCGTAGCGGCGAACGAGATGCCAGAACGCCTGACGCGTCATGCCGGCGCCGCGCGCGGTGATGAAGAGCGCGCCGGGTTCACGCGTTCCCTTGAGCGCCGGCCGTGCTTCGTTGAGGTAGCGCTCGATCCAGTGCACCGCTTCCTCGCCGAGCGGCACGAGGCGCTCCTTCGAGCCTTTGCCGAGCACGCGCACGACGCCGGCCTGCTGATTGACCGCATGCAGCTTGAGCCCGACGAGCTCCGAGACGCGCACGCCGGTGGCGTAGAGCGTCTCGAGCATCGCCCGATCGCGTAGCCCGATGGAGCTCGAGAGCTCGGGCGCCGCGAGGAGCGCCTCGACGTCCTCTTCCGACAGGCTCTTCGGGAAGCGCGGCGTGCGCTTGGGCGGATCGACCTTGAGCGTCGGATCGGCTTCGATCAAGCGCTCGCGCAGACAGTATTGGTAGTAGCGCTTGAGACTCGAGACGCGCCGCGCGGCGCTCGAGGCGCGGCCCGACTTACGCGCGAGAAAGGCGAAGAGCTCGCTTTCCTTGGCATCGACCGGATCGCGACCGAGAAACGCTTCGAGCTGCTCGAGATCCGCTCGGTAAGCGGCAATGGTGTTCTGCGCAAGCCCGTCTTCGAGCCACAACGCGTCGCAGAACGCGTCTAGGGTGTGAGCTCGAACGCGTCCGCTCGGCGTTCGTGCGCGAGCAACCAACGCTTGGCCTCCACGAGATAACCGTCGCTTGCGTGCGCAAAGCCGCCGATGCCGTTCGCTGCCACCACCCGATGGCACGGAATGACGATGGGAAGGCGATTGTCCCCGCACGCCTGCCCCACCGCGCGCGGCTCGCCGCCGAGGCGGCGTGCGAGCTCCCCGTACGTCAGGGTGCTGCCGCGCGGAATCTCGCAGAGCGCCTGCCACAGGCGGCGCTGGAAGTCCGTGCCTTCGATAAGGAGCGGCAGCTCGAACCGCGCATCGGCATCGTCGCGGTAGCGCTCCAGTTGCTGTGCCGCGCGTTCGGCGAGCGCATTGCGAGGCGTCTGCATCGCAACCTGCGGCGGCAGATAGCGGATCTCGCTCACGTGCTCATCACGCGTGCGCACCGCCACCTTCATCCTCGGGAATTCAACGATCGCGTCGTACATAAATGGCGTAATGGGTCAGCTCGAGATTTCAGCCACTGTAATGTGGATTCGATCCCAATTCATCCCGCTTATTGCGCGAGCTTTTCGATTTGCGCGAGGAGGTCGTCGGGAATTTCCAAACCCTGGGTGCGTGCGCGCTGTTCGGCGGCGAAGCGACGCGTCCCGGGAAGGCGCACCTCGGGATCGGCGAGCATCGTGCTGACGACGGTTTCGACGCGCTCGAAATAGCGCTCCATGCCGGCGAGCGCCGACGGGTCGATGGCGATGAACGCCTGGCCGATGCGCGGCCGGTTGCCCTCTTCGGAGAAGAACGAGTCGGCCTCAGGGCCGATGGCGGCGCCGGTGAGCGACGCGCAGATCAGCTCGAACATGAGCGCGAGCATCGCGCCCTTCACGCCGCCGATGGGAAAAAGGCTGCCATGCTCGATCGCTTCTTTGGCATCAGTGGTCGGCTTACCGTGGCGATCGAGCGCCCAGCCCTCGGGAATGCGCTCGCCTTTGCGCATCGCCATCATGATGCGGCCCCGTACCACCGTGGTGAGTGCGAGATCGATGACAATCGGCGCTCCGTCGCCTCGCGGAAACGCCGCCGCCACCGGATTCGTGCCGAAGAGCGGCTTCTTGCCGCCCCAGGGCGGGATCGCCGCGGGCGAATTGGTGAACGCGAAGCCGACAAGCCGCGCTTCGGCGACCGGGGCGAGATGGATGCCGAGCACGCCGACATGGGCGCTATTGCGGATGCCGGCGAAGCCGATGCCGTTGCGCTTCGCGCGCTGGATCACTTCCTCGATCGCCCATTGCGCCGAGACGTACGGCAGGCCGTCGGCGTTGTCGATCAGGCAGACGGCGCCGCGGTCGGCGACGAGCCGCGGCTCGGCCGCGCCGTCGGCACGCCCGCGGCGCAGCATGCCGCAATAGAACGGCACGCGCGACATGCCGTGCGTTGCGAGGCCCTGCTCTTCGGCGGCGACCAGGTGGCGCGCGGCTGCTTGCGCCATGCGCGCATTGGCGCCCGCGCGCTCGAGCGCCGTGCGGGCGAGTTGAAACAATGCTTGCGCATCCTTCTTCACAGCGCCGATTCTAGGGAATTCGGGGACGGAGCCCGAACTAGGATCGCTCGCAACGCGGGCAGTTCGGGCTCCGTCCCCGAATCCCTCAAAGGAGCTCCTATGGGCAAGATGATCGAACTCAAGGCGGCCGACGGCCACACGTTCTCCGCTTATCGCGCGGACCCGAGCGGCAAGCCGCGCGGCGGCATCGTCGTCATCCAGGAAATCTTCGGCGTGAACAGCCATATCAAGAGCGTCGCGGACGGCTACGCGCGCGACGGCTATGTGGCGATCGCACCGGCGATGTTCGATCGTGTGCAGAAGAACGTCGATCTAGGCTACTCGCCCGACGACATTGGCAAAGGGCGCGACATTCGCGCCAAGGTGACGACCGACATGGCGATGAAGGACGCACAGGCGGCAGTGAACGAGGCGGCGAAAGCGGGCAAGGTCGGCATCGTCGGCTACTGCTGGGGCGGCTTTGTCGCCTGGATGGCGGCGAACAAGCTCTCGGGTCTTGCTGCCGCGGTGGCCTACTACGGCGGCGGCATC
>JBHELS010000428.1:0-2679 GCA_046263015.1 Burkholderiales bacterium
CAGCGAGGCGGCCGATCTCGCGCGCTTCGCGGTCGAATTGCTTGAGCACCGCCGGCACCGCTTCGGGCGCGCACGCGACGAGCAGCCCGCCGCTCGTCTGCGGATCGGTGATCAGCTTTCGCTGCCAGTCGGCGAAGCCGGTCGGCAGCTTGACCTCGGCGCCGTAGCTCGTCCAGTTGCGCTCCGACGCGCCGGTCGCGACGCCGCTTTTCGCCCAGTCGAGGGCTTCGGCGATCACCGGCAGCGCATCGAAGCGCACTTCTGCACCGAGACGCGCGCCGCGGCACATCTCGAGCAGATGGCCGGCGAGGCCGAACCCGGTGATGTCGGTGAGCGCGTGCACGGCGCTCATCTCGGCGAGCGCCTGACCGGCGGTGTTCAAGCGCGTTGTCCACTTGAGCATCTCGGCGTAGCCGGCGGGCGAGAGCTTTCCCTTCTTGAGCGCGGCCGAAAGGATGCCGATGCCGAGCGGCTTGCCGAGGACGAGCGCATCGCCCGCCTTGGCCGAGCTGTTGCGCTTCACCTTGTCCGGGTGGACGAGCCCGAGGACCACGAGCCCGTAGATTGGCTCGAGCGTATCGATCGAATGGCCGCCGGCGATCGGGATGCCGGCTTCCTCGCAGACCGTCTCGCCGCCGGCGAGGATCTCGCCGATCACGGAAAGCGGCAGCTTCTCGAGCGGCATGCCGACGATGGCGAGCGCCATGATCGGGCGGCCGCCCATGGCGTACACATCCGAGATCGCGTTGGTCGCCGCGATGCGACCGAAGTCGCGCGGCTCATCGACGATCGGCGTGAAGAAGTCGGTGGTGGCGACGAGCGCCTGCGTGTCGTTCAGGCGGTAGACCGCCGCGTCGTCTGCCGTCTCGACGCCCACCAAGAGCTCCTTCGGCAGTCCGCGGATCGGCGTCGCGGCGAGGATTTCCGAGAGGACGGCCGGCGCGATCTTGCAGCCGCAGCCGCCGCCGTGGCTGTACTCGGTGAGACGAATTTTTTGTGTCATGGGTCGATCCTACAAGTGCGAAAACCGGAGAAGACGTCGCCGCGCTCCGGCGTATAGAAATTGCGGAACGCCGGATGAATCACGCGGCTCGGCGTCGCGAAGCTCGCGCCCTTCAGCACCTTGTGCGTATGAAACCAGGGCTGCGAATAGTCTGCGTAGGGATCGGCGCTGAAACCCGGAAACGGCGCGAAGGCGCTCGCGGTCCACTCCCACACGTCGCCCCATTCCAGCGACGGCGCCGCGCGCGTCCATTCCGCTTCCGTCGGCAGCCGCCGCTTCGCCCAGCGGCAATACGCCTGCGCTTCATCCCAGCTCACATGCCGCACCGGCTCATCCGGCGCGAGCGGCTGCCAGCGATCGAAGCGCCGCTCCTGCCAGCCGCCATCGGCTTCGCGCCAATAACGGGGCATCGCGCCGCCGCCTTCAACATACGCGCGGTACTCGGCGTTGGTCACGGGGCGTGCGGCGATGGCAAACGGGCGGAGCTCGACCTCGTGCGCCCATTTCTCGTTGTCGAAAATGAAGCGCTCCGCATCGCGCTCGGCGCCGAGGCGGAAGCTGCCTGCCGGGAATTCCAATTCGGGGAATTCCAATTCGGGGTCAGGGCGGTAATTATTTGGCGGCCGCCCGGCGCGATGCTCGCTCGGAATAATTACGGCCCTGACCCCGAATTGCGGGTCGGCGTAGCCGAGGGTCTGGTGGGAGTAGTGGAGCGCCTCGGCGTGCATGTCCTCGTGGAGCGTCGCGAGCCGGACGAAATAGCGCAGCCGCTCGTTTCCCGGCTCGCGGGCGAGGCGCTCCAAGGTGAGCTCGAGGACGTTCTGAAGATAGCGGCGCGTGGCGCGCGAATCCGGGAGCGGCAGGTCCCAGCGGCTGTCGTGCGGCACGGTGGAGGAGTTGTAAAGGGCGTCGGCGTTCGCGAGGAGGGAGGCGCGCAGCGGCTTGCCTTCCTCGTAGCGCAGGCACCAGTGCTCCTGGAACCAGCCGGCGTGGCCGATTTCCCAAAGCGGCGGGTTGACGATGGCGAGCTTCGGTCCGAGCAGGCGCTCGCCCTCGAGGTCCACCGCAATGCGCGCGAAGTGGTCGCGTGCGGCGACGAGGTCTGAAGATAATGTGTCGATGGCGCGCTTATTCATCGTCACCCCGGCGGGCGCGGGACTGCGAAACGGCAATCGCCACACCGCGCTTCGCTGGGCGGCGCTGCTGCGCGCAAGCGGCCATCGCGTCAATGTCGCGGTCGATTGGCAGGGCGAGGCCTGCGATGCGCTCATCGCGCTGCACGCCAAGCGCAGCCATCGCTCGGTCGCGCGCTATCGCCAGGCGAATCCCAATGGCGCGCTCATCGTCGCGCTCACCGGCACGGATCTCTATCGCGATCTGCCGGAATCGGCGGAGGCGCGCGCGTCGCTCGAGGCGGCCGATCGCGTGATCGTGCTGCAGGAGGCGGCGCTCGCGGAGCTCGCGGCGCCTATTCGCGACAAAGCGCGCGTGGTGTACCAGTCGGCGCGGCCCCGGGTCACGCACGCACCGCCGGACCGCTTTCGCATCGCCGTGGTGGCGCATCTCAGAGCCGAGAAAGACCCGTTGCGCGCCGCCGCCGCGCTCGCGCGCCTGCCGGGCGAGCCGCTCGAGGTCGTGCTGATCGGCGAGGCGCTCGACCCTCGCTTCGCCGCCGA
>JBHELS010000429.1:0-21766 GCA_046263015.1 Burkholderiales bacterium
GCCTGCGGTTGCGCAAATGGCACGTTGAAGCCGACGAGCAGGCTGTCGCCCGCCATGCTGAATATCGTGCCGTCGTGGCGATAGGCCGCCTCGGTCATGACGGCGAAGTATTCGTTGAGAAGCGCCACCACGCCATCCGCCTCGGCGCGTTCCGTGAGCCCGGTAAATCCACGGAGATCGGCAAAGAGCACGACGAGGTCGACGCGCTCCGGCGGGCGCTCGAAAGGCGTGCGGCCCTCCGCGAGCTCGGCCATCAGGCTCTCGACGAGGCGCGGCGACATGTAGCGTGCAAATGCCCTCCTCAAGGCATCCTTGCGGCTCACTTCGGCGGCGAGCCGCCGCTCCTCGAGCTCGCGCCGCGTCTCGTGCAGGCGCTTCAGGGTATGCACCCGCGCAAGCAACTCCTCGTCCTCGACGGGTTTCGACAAGAAGTCGTCCGCGCCGGCGCGAATTCCGCGTACTCGGCTCGCGCGGTCCTCGAGCGCCGTGATGAGCACGATCGGCACCATCGCCGTGCCCGGATCGCGCTTCAAGCGCTCGCAGATGCTGAAGCCGTCGACACCGGGAAGGAGAACATCGAGCAGGATCAGGTCCGGCGCGGGCGGCCGGCTCGCGCGCGCGAGCGCAGCAAGGCCATCGTCGACCGTCTCGGCGCGCATGCCTTCGTTTTCGATCAAGCGCGCGAGCAGGCGCTGCATATCGGGATCGTCTTCGACGATCAGCACCCTGAAATCAGGGAGCGTCATTCGTAGGTGATCTGGACTTTTTCGAGGTATTCGGCGTATTCGCGGATCCGTGCCTCGAGCACGGTCCGATCCCCGGTTCTTGCGCCCTCCTCGATCTGCGTGCCGAGGGTCGAAACGTGCTTGAAGCCGTACGACGTGCCGACACCCTTCATGCGATGGCCGACCTGACGCATTTGCTCGAAATCGGCGGACGCGAGCGCGGCGCGCAGTCGCTCGAGCTCTTTCTGCCGGTTGCTCATGAAGACGGGGATCAGGTCCTCCAGGTCGCGAGCCACCGTCACGTTGAAGTGGGAAGCGTCCATCCGCCGATTATAGGAGGACGCTCGGTCGCGCGCTTTTAGGGCTTCTCGGTAAGCGCGTCGCGCGCGCGCGGCAGATGAGGATGAAGCGTCAGCGCCGCCGCGAACGCGTAGCGCGCCTCAGCTGCCGCGCCCTCGCCGAGGAGGATTTCGGCAAAGTGCAGCATCGCGGCGAAGTGCCGCGGCTCGAGCTCTAGCGTGCGGCGGATGTCGTCCAGGCATTCGGCATCGCGCCCGAGGAGATAGTAGAGCGTGGCGCGCTTATGCCATGCCTCGGCGAAGCCCGGCGCCGCGCGCAGGAGCGCCGTGAGGCGCGTCTCGGCGATGTCGTAGCGCTTGGCCGCGATGTCGCGCGTCGCGGCGTCGAGGGCGGCGGCGGCGCCGCGGTGCGGGTGATGCATCCACACGCCCCAGATGCGGTCCTCGGTCTCGGTTGCTTCTACCGGCGCACACGCGGCAAGGCGGCGAAAGAGCTGCGCGAGCGCCGCGAGATCGCGCACCGGCCGCCGCGCGCGACGCGTGGCGATGAGGTCGAGGATCGAGGCTTCGGCGGCGTTCATCGCTCTAGAGCTTAATGGAAATCGCGCGAGCTCGTCGCGAGCGAACCGAGGAGAGTGCTGTAGTCCACAAGGCGCCGTGCGACGAGATGCACAACCTCGCCGTCGCGCTCGATCAAGCCTTGCACGCCGAGAAGACGGGCACCGAGAAGCTCGCGACGTTGGCGCTCGACCAAGCTCGCCCAGACGACGACGTTGATGTTGCCGAACTCGTCTTCCAGCGTGACGAATACCACGCCGCTCGCCGTGTCGGGCCGCTGCCGGCAGGTAACGAGTCCCGCCGCGCTTGCCCGCGCGCCGTGCGGCAGGGCGCGCAGCCGCGCCGCATCGATCAGGCCGCGGCGCTTGAGGTGCCCGCGCACGAGCGCGAGGGGATGGCGGCCGAGCGTGAGCCCGAGGCTCGCATAGTCGGCGACGATCTCGCCGGCCTCGCTCGGTCGAGCGAGCGCGGGCGGCGGCTCGGCGGCGGCTCGGTCGAGAGGCGCTCGCCGCGCAGCGCCCGCGGCCGCCCAGTGCGCAAGCCGCCGATGGCCGGCTAGCGATTGCAAGGCGCCTGCCGCGGCCAGCGCGCGCAGATCCTTGCGGTTCAACTCGAGCTCGCGCACCGACATATACGGTCTTCCTCCAGCAATTCTTCTGCCCGCGGCCTCGGCAAGCCCGCCCACCATGCGCAGGCCCAGGCGCAGCGCGCTCCCATCGAGCGTGCAGTCCCATTCGCTTGCATTCACGTCCGGCGGCCGCACTTCGACGCCGTGGCGCCGCGCGTCCTGCACGAGCTGCGCTGGCGCATAGAAGCCCATCGGCTGGCTGTTCAAAAGCGCGGCGCAGAAGGCCGCCGGGTGATGGTATTTGAGCCATGCAGAGACGTACACGAGGAGCGCAAAGCTCGCGGCATGCGACTCCGGAAATCCGTATTCGCCGAAGCCCAGTATCTGCTGGTAGAGGCGGTCCGCGAATTCGGCGCTGTAGCCGTGGCGCTGCATCCCCTCCTTCAGCTTGCCCTCGAAGTGCTCCAGGCCGCCGCGCTTCTTCCATGCCGCCATCGAGCGGCGCAGGCGATCGGCATCGCCCGCCGTGAAGCCGGCCGCGACCATGGCGAGCTGCATCACCTGCTCCTGGAAAATCGGCACGCCGAGCGTGCGCCCGAGCACCTCCTTGACCGCTTCGCTCGGATAACCGATCGGCTCCTCGCCGCGCCGGCGCCGCAGATACGGATGCACCATGCCGCCCTGGATCGGCCCCGGCCGCACGATCGCCACCTCGATCACCAGGTCGTAAAAATTCTCGGGCCTGAGCCGCGGCAGCATGCTCATCTGCGCGCGCGACTCGACCTGGAAGACGCCGACGGTATCGGCCTTCTGGATCATCTCGTAGACCGCCGCGTCTTCCGCAGGGACCTCGTGCATCTTGCGTCCGACCATGTCGAGTCCCCGGCGGATCACCGATAGCATCCCCAGTCCCAGCACATCGACTTTCAGTAGGCCGAGCGCTTCCAAGTCGTCCTTGTCCCACTGGATCACGGTGCGCTCGGCCATCGCCGCGTTCTCGATCGGCACGAGCTCGGCGAGCGGCCCGCGCGAGATGACGAACCCGCCCGGATGCTGCGAGAGATGCCGCGGAAAGCCGCGCAGCAGTTGTGCAAATTGCATCCAGGTGTTGGTGCCGGGGATCGCCTGGTCCCAGAAGGCGAAGCTTTTCGCCATGGCATCGACTTCCTCGGCCGGCACGCCGAGCGCTTTTCCCACGTCTCGCACGGCGCTTTTTGGCCGGTAGCAGATGACCGTGGCGGCAAGCGCGGCACGCTCGCGCCCGTACTTGCGGTACACATACTGGATCACTTCCTCGCGCCGCTGGTGCTCGAAATCGACGTCGATGTCCGGCGGCTCGTTTCTCTCGCGCGAGACGAACCGTTCGAAGAGCATGTTCATGCGCACGGGATCGACTTCGGTGATGCCGAGCGCATAGCAGACGACGGAATTGGCGGCCGAGCCTCGGCCCTGGCAGAGGATCTCTTGCGAGCGGGCGTAGCGCACGAGGTCCTCCACCGTCAGGAAGAAGGGCTCGTAGCCGAGCTCGGCAATCATGGCGAGCTCGTGTTCGACCATCTGCCGCACTTTCGGCGGCACGCCCTCCGGGAAACGCCGGCGAAGGCCTTCGGCGGTGAGGCTCGCGAGCCAGCTCTTTGGCGTGTGCCCGCCGGGCACGAGCTCGGCCGGATATTCGTAGCGCAGCTCATCGAGCGAAAAGTGGCAGCGCTCGGCGATCGCCACCGTCTCGGCGAGGAGCTCAGCCGGATAGAGCTGCGCAAGGCGCAGGCGAAGCCTGAGGCTCCTCTCCGCGTTCGGATGCAGCGCCTGTCCGCATTGCGCCACCGTCTTGCCCAGGCGAATCGCGGTCAGGATGTCGTGCAGCGGCTTTCGAGAACGCACGTGCATGTGCACATCGCCGGCGGCGACGAGCGGCAAGCCGTGCCGGCGCCCGAGCTCGCGCAAATGATCGAGCGTCGCGTGATCGTTCGGCCCGCAATGAAGCTCGACCGCGACCCAGGCGCGGCCGGTAAAGCGATCGCGAAGCCAGGCAGCGTCGCGATCGGCGTTCTCGCCCGGCACCCAGAGCGCGAGCGCGCCGCTCGGCGCAACCGCTTCTACGTCTTTGCGCGTGAGCGAATAGCTCGCTTTCTTGCTTCGCCGCCGCCCGGCGGTGATCAGCGCCGAGATGGCGCCGTAGGATCGCCGATCGGTCGCGAGCAGGATGAGCTTCGCGCCTTCCACCATGATTTCGCTGCCGTGGATCAAGGCAAGTCCGCATTCCTTGGCGGCGAAGTGCGTGCGAACCGCGCCGGCGAACGAGCATTCGTCGGTGAGCGCGAGCGCCGTATAGCCGAGCGCATGAGCGCGCTCGACGAGTTCCTCGGGATGCGAAGCGCCACGCAGGAAGCTGAAGTTCGAAAGCGCGTGCAGCTCGGCGTAATCAGGCAAATAGGCCATGCACGTACCAGGCGCCTTCTTCGCGATAAACCCAGGCGATCGAGCTCGCGAGCTCGGCGACGAAATAGTCGCGCCGCGTGTCGTCGCCGTCCCACCAGCCGCAGGCAATGCGCTCGGGGCCGGCGAGGAGCACAAGCTCGGTCTCCGCGACGCGCTTGGGATGCTCGAGCAGCCACGCCGGCCGCGGCCCCGGCTGCACGAAATCATGGGGGTCCCATTCGCCGGGCGCGACGCGGCGCCAGGCGTACTCCGGTCGGTGATCCGGGAAGGGCGTGATGCCGTACACGGCACCTCGCCCAAGGCGCGCCTGCAGGCGCTCGATGAGCCCGGCCCACTCCTCGCCTTCAGCCGCGCGGTCGCCGAAGAGACCGCGGCTCGCCGAGCCAAGCGCGGTGAATTTGCCGGCCGAGAGAGCGATCGCCTCGACCGGCTTGGCGAGCGCGAGCGTTGCGAGCTTCTCGCGCAGGAGCTGCGAAAGCCGCTCCAGATCCCGGGCGGCGCTCGCGAGCTCGACGGTCACGGCGCTCGTCGAGCGATCGCGATGCACAAGCGTGAGCATGAAAGCGCGCACGCCGGCCTGGCGTGCTGCAAGAAGCCCGGCGAGCTGCACGAGCAGGCGCCGCGCCGCAAAGAGGAGCGCCGGCGCCTCGCTCACCTCGGCCGGCAGGTCGAGCTCGGCGCTGAAGCGCTGCGGCGCGGTGAAAAAGGCGCGCGGCTCGGACAGGCGCCCTAGCGCCTGGTCCAACTCATCGAGCAGGCGCTGTCCGCAACGTACGGCAAGCCCGTCGCGCGGCAAGGCGGCAAGCTCGCCTACGGTCGTGACGCCGATGGCGTCAAAAAAAGCAGAATCGGCTCCGATTACGGAAATCGGCACGGCAGGTAGCGCCGCGCCGCCTGCACGCGCCCGCCAGAGCGCGGCTCGAGCGTTAGGCGCCTGCGCAAGCGTCGCCGGCACGCCGAGTTCGCGAAGCGCGTACTCGAGCGCGTCGAGCAAAGCCCGCTGGCCGCCGAAATAGCGCAGGCTTCCTTCGACTTCAAGGAGCAATGCCTGCGGCGGTTCGGGCGAGACCTTAGGCGTGAACTGGCAGGCCCACGCGGCGAGCGGCGGCAGTTGCTGCGGCGCAAGCCCGGGAAAGTGAAGCGCGACCCACAACATGGAATGGTCTATCGAGCGGTAAGTGAATCGCCGTGGCGAGCGGCACCCCACGGCGCTTGACGATATGTACGGCGAGATCACCCGCAGCTCGCGAAAGCGCAAGCCGCAGGCAAGCGGGCGACGATTCGGTTGCAGCAGCGAGCGGCCGAAAAAGCCAGGCAAGGGCCTTGCTCGCCTGCGCGGCGAGCGCGAGGCGCTGCAACTCGACGTAACGGACTTTCGGCAACCACGCGGCGAGCGCATGGCAACTGCCGGAGCGAAGCGCCTGCTCGGCCGCCCAGAGGGTATCGACCCGCTGCGCAGGGCGCACGACAAGCAGGTTCACGAGATCGACACCCGCGGCCGCAAGCGCCGGGGCATACGGTTCGTACGGCGGGGCCAGGAAGACGATGCGCTCACCGGCCCGAGCAAGGCGGCCAAGGACCGGTAGGATGAGCGCAAGCTCGCCTATCCCGTCCCCGTCCGCGAGGACCTCGGTAAGGCCCTGGCGCGGCCAACCGTCTCCCGGAAGCTCGTTATCGAGTGTCGCAAAACCGCTCGGCACCGCTGCGACGGCCGTTGCGAGCGTGCCGCCGCGCCAAAGACCCTGCCGGGCGAGAAGCTGCTCCAGCGCCGCCATACTGTATTTTCATACAGTATGCGGGCTTTTGGCAAGGCTCCGCCGCTCTTCGTCACGGGAAAAGCGTCGGCCGGCCCGCGTGGAGTTTCTAGCGTGCCGCTAGCGGCGCGCCGGTGCCGGCACGTCGCAGGTGCCAAGCGCGCGCGCGAAGCCGTACCACTTAAGTGACTCGGCGTAATCGCGCGAAATGCCGATCAGCCCCTTGTCGTAAGTATCGCCCAAGCGCTTGGCAGATTCGCAGTTGCCGCCACGCGCGGCGGCAATGTATGCGTTCACGGCTTCCTTGCCCCTGCCGTCATTCTCGAAGCCTTGAGCGACCGTGAACGAAGCCGCTGGACCAGCCGCGCCGCTTGAGGCTACCGTCACGAGTTTCGCATTCTCGATACGCGCCCGCTCCGCTTCCAGCGCCGCCTTTGCTTGGGCAAGCTTATCGGCGGCGGCTCTGGCTTCGGCCGCCGCTTTTTCGGCCGCCGCTTTCTCCGCCGCCAACTTATCGGCAAGGATTTTTTCCTGCGCGGCACGCTCAGCCGCGAGGCGCTGAGCGTCGAGTTGTCTGTTGGATTCGCTTTCTTTCGCCCCCGCCTCCGACGCCAATTTTTCCTGCTCCTTCGCTTTGGCAGCGTCAACCTTCGCTTTCGGTTCGGATCCCGCCGGCTTGCGAGCTTCCGCGAACTCCTTCTCCTTCACCTTGTCGCCCACCTTGCGTGCATCTGTTTCGCCTTTGCGCGCTTTTTCGAGCGTCATGCGGGCGTCCTGCTCGGTCTTCTTCGCATGCTCGAGCTCGTCCGCTTTCTTTTGCGCCTGCTCGAGTTGCTCCTGCATGGCTTTCAATCTGGCCACCGCCTGTGGGTCCGCCTTCGGCGAGACGAAAATGACGGTGGCCGCGATGGCGAGCACCCCGAACCCTACGAGCGTGGCATAACGAATCGCTTGGCGTCTTCCTCCGGGCGACGCTTCCGCAGCAGCAACGCGCTTCTTGAGTTCGGCTTCCCGGCGCGCGAACTCTTCGCGCGCTTTCTGCTCCGCTTCGGCACGCGCCTTCTCCGCCTCCCGCCGCGCCGTTTCTTCCGCGTCCCGGCGCGCCTGCTCTACCGCTTGGGCTTTCTCTCGTGCCTCCGCCTCTGCTTTCGCCTTCGCTTCGGCCTCGGCCTGTGCTTTTGCCTCAGCCTCTGCGCGCGCCTTTGCTTCCGCCTGGCGCTGTGCCTCCACTGCGGCTTCCCGGCGGCGGTATTCCTCTTCCTTGCGCGCCATCTCCGCGACCAACCGAGCCTTCTCGGCCTCGAGCTTCGCCCTCACTTCGGCTTCCCGCCGCGCTGCCTCCTCGTCGTCGTTTTTTTCTTGCTCTTTGGCCTTGGCTATCGATTCGTCGTCGAGCGGCTCGCCGCGCAACTTGGCGATCTTGCGTTTGGCAAGCTTGGTATAGATGCCGTTAGGAAATTGCTGCACGTAGAGCTCGAAGTCGTTGGCGTCGTTGCCGTCTTTGATGGAACGCCAGAACTCGAGCTCGACTTCCTGGGTAGCGCCTGGCTGGGAATTGTTGTTCGAGCTGCCTGCGGAATCGTGCGCCGAGGCGGCTGCCACGGCTATCGCTGGGCGCGAGGCGACGACGTCAATCGACACCGGCTCGGCAACGACCGTGCGCTCCGAGTCCTCGTCGAACGGCCTGCCTTCGAGCGCCTGCTGTAACGCCGTCGCCAGGTCACGCGCCGATTGAAAGCGGTGATCCGGATTCTTGGCGAGCGCTTTGTTGACCACCGCATCAATCAACGGCGTGATGGCGTTATTCAACGACGAGGGGAGCGGCGGCTGCTCCTGAATGATCTTCTTCGCGATAGTCCAAGCACCGGAACCGGTGAACGGCTTTTCGCCCGTGAGGAATTGGTAGAGGATGATGCCGGCGGAAAACACGTCGGTGCGCTTATCGACGTTACCGCCGGTGATCTGCTCGGGGGACATGTAAGCCGGCGTGCCCACCATGGTGCCGGCCTGCGTGCGCTCGACGGACGTTTTGTCGGTATCTTGGACGCGAGCGACGCCGAAGTCGGTGAGTTTCGTGCGCGACTGAGCGTCGAGCATCACGTTCGCTGGCTTGACGTCGCGGTGGATGATGCCCGCGTTATGCGCGAAATCGAGCGCGTCGCAGAGCTCGCCGATGATGCGTATCGCATCCTTCAGGTCAAAGCGCTTGTTCGCGTCGAAGAAGGCCTTGAGCTCCTTGCCCTTGATGAACTCCATGACGAGATAGGCGATGTCGCCCTCCTCGCCAAAGTCGTACACCTGGACGATGTGGGCGTGGTTGAGCCGGGCCACGGCCTGCGCCTCGCGCACGAAACGCAGCGAATAGTCGCGCGCGGTCTCCTCGTCGAGGTTGCTCTTCAGGATCGTCTTGATAGCGACGCGACGCCCGAGGCGCGGATCCACCCCCTCGTAGACCACGCCCATGGCGCCCTTGCCGAGCGTTCTTTCGAGGTTGTAGCGGCCGAGCGTTTTGAGTTCAGGCGCCGTGACGGGCATGGCTCAAGACGATTGCATCCCCTTGTTGTAGTGAGGGAATTATCTTTGCGGCGGCGCGGGGGCACAAAGGCAGTACGTCGCGCGATGCGGGAGAGCCCCTGGCCGTCCGGCGAAACGCTCTACGGCATTCGCGCATTGCCGCGCGGGGCCGGGTTCGCGAACGCGCACTGCGCGCGAGGCGAGCTTCGCCGAGAGCTAGACCTTGTAAAGAACTGTTACCGCGGGCCCATGCGATGAGTGTTTTGCGCAGTACTAGGCGCTAAGCGGGCTGCGCGCGTAATCGGCGGCGTATGAACGTTCCCCGCCCAACCACCGCTTCATTCGCAAAAAAATTCAACTACGTGTGTCGCTGTTGCGCGCGATTGGCCAAAAGTAATCCAGCCGTGGCCGCGCAGCGTGAACTCCTCGCGCCGTAGGACGATTTCCTTATCACCTTCGATGGTGATGAATGTGCCGTTCGCGCTATGGTCAGTCAGAACGAATTTATCGAGACGACGTTCGATCTTGCCGTGAGCGCGCGACGCCATACGCTCCTTGATGACGATATCCGCTGCAGCATCACGCCCGAGAGCGAGCGCCGGGCGCTCGGCCGAGAGCACGAGCTCGGTGCCCTGCACGACGAGCCGCAGTTTTGCGTTCTTCGGTTTGTACGATTTTTGTGATGCGAGCGTCGTCATGTCCTCGCTTTGCTGCCAGATCAGCTCGTAGACCTGGACTTCCTGTGCCTTGCCCTT
Source organism: Burkholderiales bacterium (assembly GCA_046263015.1). Classification (GTDB taxonomy): domain Bacteria; phylum Pseudomonadota; class Gammaproteobacteria; order Burkholderiales; family SG8-39; genus SCGC-AG-212-J23. The sequence goes on from JBHELS010000429.1 coordinate 9,613, forward strand.
GACCTGGATGGTGGTGATGGCGCGAGTTGCAGCTTTCAGCATGGGTGACATGAGCACCACGGTCTCGCGCGCGGTGATGATCTGACCCTTGGCGGCGACCGCCGCCAGGCGCGCGGCAAGGTTGACGGCGTCGCCGAAGACATCACCGTCACGCTCGACCACCGGACCGTGATTGAAGCCGATACGAATACCGATGGGCGTGCCGGCGACCGGTGGCAGGCGCGAGATGGCGCTTTGCATCTCGATTGCGGCGTCGGCGGCGTCATCGGCGCTTGCGAAGGCGCTCATCACTTCATCGCCGATCGTCTTGATGACGCGACCCTTGGCGCTCACCGTCTTTTCGCGCATCAGGCTGATGCACTTTTCGATCGCGGCATGCGCCACCGCGTCTCCGGCGGTCTCGTAGAGCTTGGTGCTGCCGCTCACATCGGCAAATAGCACCGACACTTCACTCACCTGCTCGGGCATTAGCCGGCCGCCTCCCTTCGGCTGCGATTGTACCCGGGGAGGAAAAATTCCGGGGTGCGCCGCGCGAGATGCGGCCTTAGCTCGCGATCAATCCACTTTGCACGGTTGACCTTCTCGGCTCTCGTCAAAGCACTCGGGGGTCGAGATACCGGTTTCGTCGATGCGATGGTCCATGGGCGGCGTCGTGCCGACGTCGCCGGCGAACCCATAATCGATCTGCTTCGCAACGGAGTCGCGCGACTGCGCATCCTTCAGCGCTTGCGCGGCAATCTGCGTCACCGACGCGCCGATGGACGCCGTGACCGCGAACACGCCAGCGCAGGCCGGGCCACTGATGCAGCCATTGTTGTAGAAAACGTTTGCGCCGGTGTTTTGCCGGTTCGGCGTGAAGGCCGGCTGCGGCACCGCCGGCCCGCTGAGATACCACGCCGATGCGGTTCCAGTTAGAACCACGCTGCCGCGACCGAAGTTGATGTTGAGGCTGTCGGTCCTGTCTCCGACCGGGTTAGCACTTCTGAGCAAGGCCGAGCCGCCTTGCAATGAGCCGCTCGCCGAGAGGCTGCTCGCCGAGAGTGTGACGATGCCGGAACCGGCGCTAATAGTGCCGGGCGTGAGCGTATTTAGGTCCGTAAGTGTGACAGCACTCGCGGCCGCGCTCACCGCCCCCATGAAGTCATTGTCACGGTCGAGTGTGATCGTGCTCGTCATGATGGCCGCGCCGTTGGTGTTTAGTGCGCTCAGATTGGTCGCTCCGGTGACCACGAGGGGCGCACTTTGCGTGATCGCAAATCCGTTGCTGCTCGCCGTTAGGCTACCGGCGATGTTGCCTCCGCCCAGATCGAGGGCGCCGCTCGCGTTGATGAGCAGATCGCCGGTCATTAGATTTCCAAGCGTTAGCGAGTTACGGTCCGCGACTTGCGTCGCACCGCCGCTTAGGTTTAGCGTGCCCGAAAAATCATTTGCCGTGTTGGCCGCCGTTATGGCGCCACTGTTGATGCTCGCGAGCGTAACGTTATTACCGGTGACGCTGTCGCTGTATGTTTGAGCGCCCGTTGTTCTGACGGAACCGCCGTTGATCGCCGTTATGCCTGGGGCATCGGTTGTCAGGCTTCTCAGAGCACTTACGCCTCCCACAGCCGCATCAAAGGTGGTCACCCCGCTGCTATTGATAACGAGATTGAACGCTCCATCGACGGCTCCGAAAGTAACGGCGCCGGTGCCCGTGCTGATAGTCGTGTCGGCATTGAGGATGGTCAGGCTTTGGGCGAAATTCATGCTCGCGTTGGCTGAGGAGATCGTGCCGCCCAAGAACTTGGACGCCGGAGCTGTCGCCACGACCCCGCCGTCGAAAGCGGACGCATCGGTGGGGCCGTCGCCAATGACGAGGGCACCGCTATTCGAAAATGTGACAGGGTTGCTCACATGGTTCGCGCTTCCGGTGATCGCTACGCTGTACGGTCGCGCGGCCGTACTTAGCGTCGCGAGCGTCGTGTCGCCCTGGAAGGCGATTGTGCCCGTCGTGTTGTCCAGTATCGCGCTCTGCGCATTGACCGCGCTCTGGAACGTGGTGCCGGCGGAGTTGGCCACCGTCAGCGTGCCGATATCGTTGCCGAGCGCACCGCTCACCGTCACCGTCCCGCTCGCGTTGAACGTCACGTTCGACGCCGCGGCGCCCGCTATACCGCTGATCGGTCCCGTCGATAGCGTCGTGCCGTTGAGCCAAAGCGTATTGCCGTCCGCGATCGTGATCGCGCCTGTGTTGATCGTGCCGCCGTTGAGCGTGTCGCCGCCGCCATTGGCGGCGAGCGCGCCCGTGGTGATGCCCCCGGAAATGGCGTTCACCGTGCCGATCAGCGTCGTAGCCCCAAGGATCACATCGCCCGCGATTGCCGTCAGCGTGCCGTTGATCGAGGTCGCTCCCAGCGTATGCGTCACGCCATTGGCAAATGTGCTCGTGTCGCCGCCATCGCCGAGAATCACTGCACCGGTATTCGAGAACGTGACCGCGTTGCTTACATGGTTCGCGCTTCCGGTCATGGCGACGCTGTAGGATTGCGCTGCCGTATTGAGCGTCGCGAGAGTCGTGTTGCCCTGGAACGCGATGGTGCCCGTTGTGTTGCTCAGTATCGCGCTCTGCGCAACAACCGCGCCCTGAAAGGTCGTCCCTGCAGAATTGGTGACCTTCACGGAGCCCAGCGGCACGGCTGCGCTGCCAACGGCATCGGACACGGTCACCGCGCCGGCCGTGTTAATCGTCAAGCTTTCGCCGTTGGCGGTCGTACCGCCGACCGAGCCGAGGCTGATCGGCGTAGCAGCGCCTGCACCGATGTTAAGGCCCTCCCCCGCGGCGATAGTCACCGGCCCAAGCGTAACGGCGCCGATGGATGTGCCACCCACGCTCGCCGTATCGGTTACCGTTACCGGCGTCGCACCGAGGTCAATGACGCCGTTGCCGGCCGCGGCGATCGTCCCGGCGATGTTCGTTCTAATTCCGCCGGCGACAATCAAGCCACCCGTGAAAATTGAACTATCCGAGGTGCCATTCCCGATCGTGACTGTGCCCGCGGCGCCAGGTCTGAGGGCGACAAGCCCGGTGCGAGTCGTGGCAGCCCCCGTAACGCCGTTCGCGGAAATATCGCCTCCGGTTTGTAGCGTCAGACGCGAAGAGGTGATTTGACCGAGCTCGAGGTTATCAAGCGTCAAGTTGCCCGCGGCGGTGCCAACGCCGATCGAGCGGCTATTGGAAGCGGTGATGGTCGTATCGGCGCCACCGCTATTCAATGTGCCCTGCAGATCAATGTCCGCGGCGACAATGCCGAGGCTGTTGCCGCTTGTGGAAACCGATTTCGTCGCCGCGACAGTCAAGGTGCCGACCCCGCTGCCGTCTGCATCCGCGTTAATCGTAGTCGGCTGGTTGGAGGTCACATTGGCGTTGACGGTGACCCCATTATTGGCTCGGACGCTCACCGATGATCCGCTGGCTGCGGCAATCGCGAGTGGCGTATTAACGATCAAACTGCGCGCTGTGAGGGTCTGCATGCCGCTGCCCGCACCGTCGCTTCCAGCGCTGGTTGCCGTGCCAAGCACCAGCCCGCCGCTGGTCAGCAGATTGTTGATATCCGCCTGGGCCAGCTGCCCTCCGGTACCGATGGTGAAAGTTACATTGGTTTGCGACCTTGCGAGGTTGATGCCGCCGGCGCCCGCGTTGACGTTGGCCCCTATGACGAAGGAGGCTCCAGTCAACGTAATCGGTGCGCCGCCGGAGTTTAGCGGTGCGCTTATCGCCAAGCTGCCGCTTCCATTGGCACCTCCCGCCGAGCTATGCAACGAATCGGCCTCGAGGCGAATGGCGCCGTTGTTCGTGGTGATGGAGCTAGTCGGGAGAACCGAGATATTTTTTCCTGCTTGCGCAGTGAGGCCAGCACCGGCGCTATTGAGGGCCACCGGATCGACGAACGTAATGTTGTTGATCGCTTGGAGAATCACGCTGGCGCCGACCGCATCGAGGGCCGCGGGCGTGACGTCCCAAGGTTCAACACCGGCTGCATCGCCAAAAAGGATTCTTCCGGCGTTGGCACCGTCGTTGCCCGTCGCCGTTGTGTTGCCAACCACGATGTCGGTCGGATCGAGTACCAGGCTCCCGACGCTGCCACGGCACGCCGTCAAATCGACGGACCCTGCAAATGCCAACAAGCCTTTGCTCGAGACCTCGCTAAATCCGCCATTACCGAAGTCCGCCCCGCCCTTGGCTGAGATGCGGCCGTAAAACGCGGTCGCTTCATCCGACCAAACGACGACTCTTCCACCATCACCTCGGATGACCGCGTCCGCGCTTATCGTCGCGTCTTTGGCGATGTACGTGCGCCGCGCGTTAGCTTCGGCGCCTTGGCCGTGGAAATTGCCACCGATAAGCACCGTGCCGCCGCCGGCTTGACCGGACGCGTCAATCCGGGTGCCATCCAGTAGAGCGACCTTCTCGCCCAGCACTCTCACCGTGCCGCCAGTCACACCGCTTTCGATACCCGCTGCGCTTAGCGTGCCGGCATTGCTCACCACGCCCACCGATCCGCCATCGAGCACGATGTCGCCATTGCGCTCGACGAGCGAATTCGCCCGGACGGCGCCCGTATTGTTCACCACCGTGTCGAGAAGTGCATTCGCACTGCGCGCGGTCAGCATCACCCTACCGCCGTCGGCCTCGAGGCGGCCCGAATTGATCGCCGTGGCATCGAGGGCCGCTTGCTCGACGCTTACGTTGATCAGCCCGTCGCCGACCATGTCGAGCGAGACGCGATCGCCTGCGGCGAGGGCAATCGTGCCCGATCGAGCGATGATGATGCCCTCGTTCCGGACTTGCGGGCCGGCCAACGCCGCGTATCCATTTGCCGTCACAATGGATCCCTTATTGACGACCGAACGCGCGCCGCCTGCGTCGTAGAAGCTGTAACGGCCGGCAAGAAAATCCCTATCCGCAATCGCGAGGGTCGTGGCGAAGAGAGCTCCGACGTCCACTGCGGCACTTGGCGCGAACAGGATGCCATTCGGGTTCGTGATCCAGAAGCCACCGTTCGCGCTTACACGGCCATAGATTTCGGACGGATTGCTCCCGAGGACACGGTTCAGCGCAATGGCGGACGAGTTCGGCTGGCTGAAGTTTACCCACGCGTCTCGTCCGACAGAGAATGCGTCCCAGTTGATGACCGCATTCGGGCTCGCTTGGTCAATCTGCAGCTTGTTCGCGGTGTACGTGAGGCTGGCGGTTCCGGCGGTCACTTGCCCGCCGCTCGGCAGCGCGTTCGCGCCGGGCTCGGCCCACGCCGGCGCATGGAACATCCAAGGGAGCGTAGCGCCGAGCGCCAAGGCGATCATCCGAGGCTGGCTGCGCAGCAGGGGCATGGCTGCTCGACGCGGCCTTTCGGTTTGTTGCCGCGCGCGACTTGTCAGAACCATTTCACCGCCTGGACCCAGATGCGCGGTACTCGTGGTGCCGGGTCCGATTGAGCGACGCCACGCATCTTCCAAGCAACGTTCGCGCGCAACAAGAAGCGGCCGTCGTGACCTGCTGAGGCGCCGACTCCGTAGCCGGAGAGCGACCGGCTATTTTCGTTGTCGGACGCAAGCGGGGTTTCATTGATGCGCGCCCACCCCTGGTCGTAGAAGCCAAGGAGCGTTAGATCACCACCGAAAATCTTCATCGTCGGCACGATGTGGCGGCCCTCCACCGTGGCGAGGAGAGCGCTGTCCGCCGTCGCTTCGCCGACCGGAAAAGCGCGCACGCCGTTCGGTCCGCCGAGGGAAAACTTTTCGGCCGATGCGAGGCTTTTGTTCGCGCACTGACCCGACACTGAGAAGAGCACGCTCGTGCGATCGCTAATTCGCTGCAACCGACGCGCCTCGAAGTTGTACTTGACGAATGAACCCGAGGTGTTGTGGCCGGTCGGTCCGACATCCGTCGCCAATACGCTGGGAGGTTCGATGCGGAGGCGGCCCTGTGTCATGGTCGCGCCGTACGCGTTCAGGCCCCCGCCCAAGAAACCATCGCGAAAATCCCCCACCACTCCCAGTTTCAGCGTACTAATGTCGCGCTCTTCGAAGCTGGTGGCCGTACGGTCGATGAGGTGCTTGTCGTCGTAAGAGACCTGTGCGATCACGTTGCTATTTCGGGTACGCACAAGGGGATGAAAGGCATAAGCGCTCTTAACTTCACCCTCACCCGAAGCGCGCAGCTCCGAAAAGTCTTTGGTCAACCGGTATTCAAAGCTTGAGTAGCTCAGGCCCACGCGCGTGCCGTAGTAACCCACCGGGATTAGATAGGCGAAGCGCATATACCGCATGCCCTCATCGGAAACGAAGCCACGGAAGGTTGCCTGGTCGCCATAGCCGAGCGGAGTGTTCCAGTTCAGGTTTGTCCCGATGCGGTATTCGCCGGTGAAGCGGTTGCCGTGGTTATCGGCGTCGACATAGCCATTGAAGCGTCCGCCCTCCTGCAGGACATTCACTCGCACGTCAGCGGCGCCCAGGGTCTCGCTTGGGCGGATTTCCGATGTCACCTGGGCGCCCGGCAAGTCGTTGATGATGAGCAGCGGGCGCTCGAGTCCCGATTCCGTAATGATTTGACCCTGCTTGAGATGGGCGCGCAAAACTCCGGCGAGGAGGCTTTCGGCGAAGCGGGCGCCCTGGCGCCGCTCGAGCTCAACCCGTCCGACGCGTCCTTCGATGACTTCGATCTCGACCCGCCCATTGCGGATCGTTTGCACCGGCAGATACGCCTGCGCGAGGAAATACCCCCGCGCCCTATAGAAAGCGCGCACCCTGGTCGCCGCTTCGTTCAGGCCTTCGAAGTCGAGCTCCTCGCCAACGAAGTCTTCGAGTTCGTTGCGCAACGCCGCGTCGGAATACAGGCTGTTGCCGCGGAAAACGAACTCCTGCACCTTCACCTTCAGCGAGGGCGAAGCCGGAAATGCCGGCGGCGGTGGCTCGCGCCTCAAAACCGCCGGTTCCGGGGACGGCGTGCGCAGCGGCTCACGCGTCTGCTCAAGGACCTGTCCCGCATCGGGGCGCGGCTGCGCATGTACGGTGGGGACCGATACGCAAACCAAGCCAAGAGCGAGCCGTGCTGCGAGCCCTGTTAGGTCGACCCGACCGAGTCGATACGCTGCATTTCCTCGTGTCGCGTACGCCCCTGCGCACATGATGATCCCCACCCGCCTCGCGCCGACGAAGCGCGGCAGGACCCGATGCGCGAAAGGTTCCGAATATCCCCCACCCCGTTCAACCAAAGTGCATTCCAATTCAGCGGTTTGCGACGACTTCTTCTTGTCCGCGACATAGTCTTAGACGCGCCCGCCGAGGATAGCGTGATCCATTTACAGTAGCAACGTAAGAATTCGTTATAACCCATTGGCAGTACAGGATAAGTTAGGCCTGCGCCGCCCCTGTCAGTGGCGGTGCCGGTCCGAATGCCAGCTCGCGCCGCGTCCGGCGCGCGGACCGACGTCGGCCTGTTCGATGCGGCGGCCGTTCACGTACACCTCGGCCAAGGTGCGGCCGTACCGGTCGGTACCGAAGGGGCGAAGCTCAACGTCGCGGCCAGAGACGAGCGCCTGCAAGCGCCGCTTAGCCGCGTGCCCGCCGGCCTGATTCAATTCCGCAGCGTAGACATTCGTAAGGCGCACCTTGCGGTGATTGCAGACAAGCGTATCGCCGTCGATGGCGAGACAACGCTCGCCGGCCCAGGCGGCGTACGGAAGGAAAAGCGCAATGAGGAGTACCGCGCGAGCCATGCTGCTATAACGCGTTCGTGCGATTCTGGCTGACGATCGTTGCCTCGGTATTGGCGCTTGTAAGCGTGCCTTCGCGCGCGCAATGGAACCAATTGCACTTCGCCGACCCACGCCTCAATTGGCGCACCCTCGAGACCGAACACTTTGAGATCCATTTCGCCGAGCATTACCGCGCCCAGGCGCAAACCATCGCCGGCATCGCCGAGCGCATATACGTGCGCACGACCGCTCTGCTTGACTGGCAGCCACGGCGACGCACGCAGCTCGTGGTGCTCGACTCTGCCGATTTCGCCAACGGCTTCGCTACGCCGGTGCCGTTCAATCTCACCGGCATATTTCTGTCGCCGCCCGATGCTGGCGAGCTTCTGCAGAACCGCGAATGGCTCGAGCTCGTACTAAGCCACGAGTTCTTCCATGTCGTGCATCTGGACAAAGCGAGCGGCGCGCCGCTGCGTTTGCGCGATGTTTTGGGCCGCCAGGTCCCCTTTTTCCCGAATGTGCTCGAGCCCGGCTGGATCGTCGAGGGCTTGGCGGTCTACCACGAATCCGAAGCGGCGCGTAGCTACGGACGGCTCGAGCACAGCTATTACGAGGGCATGATGCGGGCGGAAGTCGACCGCGGCCTGCGGTCGCTGCGCGAGGTGAACGCGGAAGGGCGCGGCTTTCCGCTCAATCGTGATTATCTCTACGGCAGCTACTTCTTCCGCTTCATGGCGGAGCGCTACGGCGAGGGGAGTCTTCGCTCCTTCATCGACACCTACAGCAGCAGCGTCGTGCCGTTCAAGATTCAGAGCAACGCGATAGCAACGACCGGCAAAGGGATGGACGCCCTGTGGGTCGAGTATCACGATTGGCTGCGCCAGCGCGTCCGACCGCTGGCGAGCCCGCCGCTCTCGGGGGAGGTCTTGCTACGTGCCTTTTCCGTCTCAAGTCCCGTGCTCACCGCCTCGGGCACCCGATGGTATGTGCAGGCGGACGGGTATACGCGGCCGCGCATCATGCGCCAAATGTCTGGCGGCGCGCCTCGCGCAGTTCGCCTGACCGAAGCTGGTACCCGGCTCGCGGCCGACGGGGCGGAGGGCGTACTTGCCTCCGAGCAGGAGATCTGCGCGAACCATAATCTCTTCTACGACCTTCATCGAATCGACGAGCGCGGACAGCGGCACGCACTCAGCCGGTGCCAGCGTTATCGGTTTGCCGCCGCCATGGCGGCTGGTCAAACGGCAACGGTTCGAGTCGAGGCGGGCCGGGCCGCCGTGGTGGTCCTAGACGGCGCCGGCCGCGAGCGCCTTCTCTATGAGGCTCGTCCCGCGGAAGCGATAAGCGGTCTCGCCGCCGCCGGCGAGCGCGTCGTGATAACGGCCCTGCGCGACGGAATCTGGGCGCTCCTCGACGTAAGCGACGGCAACCCGAGGCAACTCATGGCCGATGACGCGGTGAAGCACTCACCGCGGTTCGGCGACTCGGCGGATGAAGTGTTCTTTGTCGCCGATTATGGCCGCCGCTACGACGTCTGGTCCTGGCGGGGCGCAGGCGCGCGGCTCGCACGTTGGACGCGTAGCGCCTACGGCGTGCGGGAGATCAGCGCCCCGATCGCAGGCGAGTTCTTGCTGACGACTCTCGAGGCCGATGGTGTCGCGCTCCGCTCTTATCGTCTCCCCGCTACGGCGCTCGAAGAGCGCCCGGCCGAGCGTGCCGCGGGCGCGCCGACGGCGGCGAGCGAGCCGATTACCTTGCCCGATCGGCCGTATTCCGCATGGCGGACGCTACGGCCGACGGCGTGGGCACCGCTTGTGCAAATTGCCGACGGCGCTGTCGCGCTGGGCGCGGTGGTGTACGGCATCGATGCGCTCGAGCTACACCAGTACTTCCTCGCCCCGCTCGTCGAAATCACGCAGGGGGAACTGCTCGGACACGCCGAATACCTTTATGACGGACGGCACGGATTGCTTGGCGATCGCACGCTCACCGTGCGCGCAACGGAGCCCGACGGCTCGGTCTCCAAAATCAAGGCATACAGCGTCAAGGAAGACGCGCAATGGATCTCACTCTGGCGCAGCCTTGCGCTGAATCAGCGCTGGTACTGGGGCGGCGGTGCAGCTATCGGCGAAGAGCGTTTCCATGACCTAACAGCCGGATCGTTCCTGGTGCGTAACGAGCGGGTGGTCGGTCTTGTCGGCGGTGTCGATAGCCGCCGTGTACAACCGCTCTCCGAGGGGCCGAGCGAAGGGCAGGAGTTGCGGCTCTTCGCCGAGACCTCACGCGGCCTGGGGGCCGCCTTCAGCGGCAACGTCTACCGGGCCGATTGGCGCGGGCATGTGCCGCTCGGGAAAACGGTACTCGCGCTTCGCTGGAACGAGGCCTATGGCGAGCGCGAGGCGAAGCCGTTCGAGCTTGGCGGCAGCAAGTCCGATGAAGTGATCTTGCTGCCGGTGCTGAACGAGAGAGAGTTCGCGCTTCGTGGTTACACGGTCGGGACGCCATTGCTCACGGGACATCGCGCACGGGTGACGACCGTGGAATGGCGGGCTCCGCTTGCTGACATCGATCGACACCTCGTGGTGCCGCCGGTTGGCATGAATCGCCTCGCGCTGAACCTGTTTTTCGATCTGGGAGCCGCATGGGAGCATGGAGACGCGCCGCAGTACCATCGCGGCGTCGGCGCCGAGCTGATGAGCGAGCCGCGCTTCGGCTACCTCTTCTGGCTCGAGCTTCGCGCCGGGATCGCCAAAGGGTTGGATGCAACCGGCTCTACAAAGATCTATCTGCGCGCGGGCCGCTCGTTCTAGCGCTTCTTTTGCAGCCGCCGGTACTCCGCCATATGGCGAATGGCCTCGCGCGGCCTGCCGAGTGTTTCATAGAGAAGCGCGAGGTTGTAGTGACAGTCGGCAAACGCAGGATCGGCTGCGAGCGAGCGCTCATACATCGCGACGGCGTCGGTCTTGCGCCCCGAGTCCTCGAGCACGATGCCGAGGTTGTAGCAAAGCACCGCCAGCTCGCCGCACGCACCGAGCGCTTCGCGATACACGGCCTCGGCCTCAGCGAGCCGCCCGGCTTCCTGGAGCTCGCAGGCGCGCTGTATATAGGTCTCGGCGTCGGGTTCGTGCATCGCGCGCGCCGGGCGCTCGAGGACGCGCAGCGAGCCGTCGGCGGCACTCCCTTCAAACGCGAGCAGGTATTGCCCGGACTCGGCTTGCCAGCGCCGAGCCCCTTGGCGGACGACGACCCGGTCGGCCTCGGCCGCAATGCTCAGGCCTGAGAGCGGCATCGCCGGCGGCAGTTGCTCGCGCAGCGCCCTCATCGAACGGGCGATGCGACGCGCGGGGACCTTCGCCGCCGCCAGAGCCTGTGCGGTGCGCAGCACGATCAAGTCCTGAAAGGAGAAGCGCCAGGCGTTCCGCGGCCCGCGTCCCGGAGACACGAAACCGGCCTCGACCAGCATGCGGATAGTGCTTCGTGGCAGGTGCAGGAGCTTCTGCACCTCGCGCACGCCGTACGATTGCACGAGCTACTTCTTCGCGGCCGCCCTGCGCGCAGGTTTCGCCGGCTGCGCGGGTGCCGCGGCCGGCGCGCGTTTCGCCGGCTTCTTTTCCAAGCTTGCGCGCAGCGCTTCCATGAGATCGATGACTTGCGCGCCCGGCTCCGGCGCTTCGGCGAGCGTGATCTCCTGGCCCTCGACCTTCTTCTGAATGGCCGCTTCAATGCGGCCGCGTACCTCGTCCGTGTACGCGCTCGGGTCGAAGCGATCCGCGGCCTGTTGCTCGATCAACTGCTGCGCGAGTTTCAATTCCGCGTCTCGCACTTCGGTCTTCGGAATCTCGATGTCCTTGATCGAGCGCACTTCACCAGCGTAGAGCAGCTGTTGCATCACCAAACCGTCGTCCACCGGGCGAATCATCACGATGTACTGCTTGCCGCGCGCAGCCCACCGTCCAAGCGCGCAACGCTTCGTGTCGCGCAGCGCCCGGGCGAGCAATGCGTAGGGTTTCGCGCCGCCCTTGTCGGGGGCCAGGTAATACGCCTTGTCGTAATACACTGGATCGACCGAGTCGATTGGCACGAATTCGGTGATTTCAGCGGTATGTGTGCCCGTCTCTTCCAGGGCTTTCAACTCTTCGGCTGTGAACATGACGTACTGGTCTTTGGTGAATTCGTAGCCCTTCACCATGTCTTCACGGCCGACCGGTACCTCTTCCTTCACGCAGAAGTATTGCTGCTTCAAGCGTGAGCCGCAGGCCTTGTGAAGCAGATTGAACGAAATCGCACGGCTCGCCTCGGTCGCAGAAAAAAGCCTGACCGGAATGGACACCAGTCCGAACGACACCGTCAACGAGGCAATTGATCGCGCTGCCATGAGCTCACTCCGGCTCTAGGTTTGCGGGGGAGCGGATTGTAATACAAGG
>JBHELS010000430.1:0-3261 GCA_046263015.1 Burkholderiales bacterium
GCGCTGATCGAGAAGCGGAGCGATACGAAGGCGGATGAAGTTGCGCGAATAGGCCTCCGAATGATTGCTCTCGTCCTCGACCCATTGCAGCTCGTGCTCATGGGCATACGCGACGATCGCCTCGCGCGGCACCTCGAGGAGCGGCCGCAGCAGCAGCCGGCCCTCGAAGGGCGCGCGCGGCGCCATGCCGCTCGCGCCGCGCGGTCCAGCGCCACGCAAGAGCTTTAGGAGCACGGTCTCCGCCTGATCGTCGAGCTGATGCGCGAGCACGAGCACGTCGAAGTCGAGCTTGCGAAGCGCGGCGTAACGCGCCGCGCGCGCCGCGGCTTCGAGCCCCTCGCCCTTCGGCGCGACGCGCACGCGCCGCACGCTGAGCGGCACGCCAAGGCGGCGGCAGAGCGCCCGGCAAAACCGCGCCCAGCGCTCGGCATTGAGGCTCAGTCCATGGTGGATGTGCGCCGCGCGCACGCCCTGCACTTCGCGCATCGCATGGAGCAAAACCACGGAGTCGACGCCGCCCGAAAGTGCGACGAGAACGCTTTTACCCTCGAGCTCCGCGAGGACGCGGCCGAGCGCCGCGCGAACGTCAGCGCTGCTCGGCTTCCTTGAACTTGCCATAGCCCGTGAGCCGTTCGAGCCGCGCTTCCACCAGCTCTTTCGGCTTCTTCTCTTGGACCTGCTTGAGCGCCTCGGCGAGCGCGCGCTTGAGCGCCTGCGCCGCCACTTGCGGATCGCGGTGCGCGCCGCCGAGAGGCTCGGGCACGATTTTGTCGATGAGCCCGAGCGTCTTCAGGCGACTCGAGGTAATGCCGAGCGCGTCGGCGGCCTCGGGCGCCATATCGGCGCTTCGCCACAGGATCGAGGCGCAGCCCTCGGGCGAAATGACCGAGTAGGTCGCGTACTGGAGCATCATCACCACGTCGCCGACGGCGATGGCGAGCGCGCCGCCCGAGCCGCCCTCGCCGATGACGGTGGCGATGATCGCGGTACGCAAGCGCGCCATCTCGAAGAGGTTGCGGCCGATGGCCTCCGATTGGCCGCGCTCCTCGGCGTCGATCCCGGGATAGGCGCCCGGCGTATCGACGAAGGTGAAGACCGGCAGGGAAAATTTCTCGCCGAGCTTCATCAAGCGCAACGCTTTGCGATAGCCCTCGGGCTTCGGCATGCCGAAGTTGCGGGCGATCTTCTCCTTGGTATCGCGGCCTTTCTGATGGCCGATCACTACGCACGGCGTGGCGTTGAAACGGGCAAGGCCGCCCACGATCGAAGCGTCGTCGGCGAACGTGCGATCGCCGTGCAGCTCCTCGAAGTGGGTGAAGAGCGTCTGCACATAATCGAGCGTGTAGGGGCGCTGCGGATGGCGCGCCACCTGGGCCACCTGCCAGGGCGTGAGCTTGCCGTAGATGTCCTTGGTGAGCGACTGACTGCGCTTCGTCAGCCGCTGGATTTCTTCGGAGATGTCGACCGCCGAATCGTCCTGCACGTAGCGGAGCTCCTCGATACGGGTTTCGAGCTCCGCGATCGGTTGCTCGAACTCGAGGAAGGTGGTCTTCACAATAGGTAGATGAGCGGCTCAGTATTCTACCGGCACCGGATCGAGCGAGCGCCAGAGGTACCAGGTGGCGACCGAGCGCCAGGGCCGCCATGCTTCGCCGAGGCGCTGCATGGTCCGCAGCGATATCTTGCGACCGTTGAAGTAGGCGCGCCGGATGCCGTTCTGCAGCCCGAGGTCGTCGAGCGGAAAAACATCGGGCCTGAGCAGGTTGAAGATGAGGAACATTTCCGCGGTCCAGCGGCCGATGCCACGCACTTCCACGAGCTCCGCGATGATGTCCTCGTCGCCCATCTCGGGCCAGCGGTGCACGTGGATGCGGCCATCGGCGAAGTGCTGCGCGAGGTCGGCGATGTACTCGGTCTTGCGGTCTGAAAGCCCGCAAGCGCGAAGCACCGGCCGCTCCTTGGCAAGCACCCCCTGGGGCGTCACGTCGCCGACGCAGGTGACGATGCGGTCCCATACGCTTTGCGCCGCCTTCACCGAGATTTGCTGACCGACGATCGCGCGCGCGAGCGTCAGGAACGGCTCGCCGCGCCGGGCGAGAAACACCTTCGGGTGCGCCCGCATGATGGTCCCCATCACCGGATCGCGGCGCGCGAGAGCGCGCTTCGCGCGATCCCAGTACTCAGGCTTCATTGAGCGGCAGATTGGTGAGCAGGTTCTGCGGCTTCATCCGCACCTCGCCCGCCGGGTCCGCCGAGAGCGCGAGGTACACCGCGCGGCCGGCGATCTCGGGCCGCATGCCGCCGGGCTCGGCGAATTCGAGCGCGAAGAGCGCGAGTATCCGCTGCATGCGACCGTGCTCGACCTCGGTCCCTGCCCAGAGATCGTTCAGTAGCGCGGTAGATTCCGCGTCGAGCCCGATGTGCCACGCCCAGCGCGGCTCGTCGATCCGCCGCAGCGGCTTCACCCGCACCTGCACGGCGAGGAAGTGCTCGATCCAGAGCGCGATCACTTGCGCGAGCGCATCGAGCGCGGGGCGGCCGTAAGTCACGCTGATCACCGTGTCGTGGCGCGACTCGCGCTGCCAATAAAGCTCGGCGTTAGCGCGCTCGAGCACATCCAGGTCGACCTGGCCGAGTGAGCCGCTCGCTTCGACGATCAGGCGGCCGATGCCGCCGTAGCGATTGCCGCTCGCGTGCATTTGCACGGTTTCCAGATCCGCGAGGAGCGCATGGCCTTCCCGTAGCGTCGCTTTCTGCTCGCGAAAAAAAAGCTCCGCCGCCCGCAGCCGCAACGGGTCGCTCGTGCCATCGAGGATGTTTCGCAGGATGACGTGCGCCATCTGCGCAATGAAGATGGGCGGCATATCCACCGGCCCGCGGAAAAGCCCCATGTAACACCCCTCCACCGTCCCTGCCGCGAGCAGCCGGTCGCGGAACTTGAGCACCGTCTCGTAGTTGTGCCGCGCGTCGGCATCGCCGATCGCGGCAAGCTCGCTTTGCGCGACCGGCCGGCGCGGCGTGGCCATGAGCGCCGTGTGCAGGGCGCGCTCGGCCTCGTCCGATTCCTCGACCGGGTGCACTTCCGGCCGCAGGTAATAGGCACGCAGGAAATCGTCCGTAACGCGCAGGCGTCCGGCCGAATCTCGCTCTAGTAAATGGAAGCCGCTATTGCGCCAAAAATCAGGCAGAGGCTAGAACCAGTCGCGAATGCGACGCGACGTGCTGCTTAAGGAACTCCATCTGGTCGGCGAGGATGCGCCG
>JBHELS010000431.1:0-5376 GCA_046263015.1 Burkholderiales bacterium
GTGCTGGAGGAGGTGCATGCGAAGGGTGTCGGCGTGATGATCGAGGCGCGCCACTTGTGCATGATGATGCGTGGCGTTGAGAAGCAGAACTCGATCATGGTCACGTCCTCGGTGCTCGGCGTCTTTCGCGACCACCTCGCGACGCGCGAGGAATTCCTGAATCTCGTCGGTCGGCGAGGGCCGTGAGCGCCGGCAGCGCGATCCCTCTCTGGGCTCGTGCGCTGCTCGCTCTTGCCGACGCATCGCCGCGCTTCAAGCGGTTGGCTTGGCGCACCTGGTATCAGTACCTCGCGGGCTACCCGCTGCGCGACTGGCGGTTCATGAATTACGGGTATGCGGCACTCCATGCCGATGAAGCGCCGGTCGCGCTGCAGCCAGAGGACGAAGCCGACCGCAGCGCGATCCATCTCTACGACCGCATCGCGCGTGCGGCCGGCCTCTCTGGCCGCGAGGTGCTCGAAGTGGGCTGCGGGCGCGGCGGCGGATGCTGGTTCGTCATGCGCTACCACCATCCCCGGAAAATGACCGGCGTTGACTTTTCGCCCAAGGCGGTGCGCCTTTGCCGGGAGCGGTACGACCTCGACGGCCTTGAGTTCGCGCACGGCGATGCCGAGGCGCTGCCATTCGCCGACGAGAGCTTCGACGCGGTGATCAACGTGGAATCATCACACTGCTATGGATCGATGCCGGCGTTCCTGCGCGAAGTGCGCAGGGTGCTTCGCCGCGGCGGCGACTTCCTGTTCGGCGACTTGCGCGCGGCGGCGGAGCGCGGGGCGCTGGAAGCGGCGCTGGCGCGAACCGGCATGGCGCTGTGCGAGACCCAGGACATTACGGCGAACGTGGTTGCGGCGCTGCGATTAGACAGCGCTCGCAAGATGGCGTTGATCGAGCGCGCCGCGGGCGCCCGCCTGGCGCAGACCTTCCGCGAGTTCGCCGCGGTGGAGGGATCCGAGGTCTTCGCCGGTTTTGAGAGCGGCGCGACCGTTTACCTCCGGTACGCGCTTCGAAAGTAGAATGCTCTTGTGCCAGAGGCGACCATGGGAGCGTTTGCCGGCGCGTATGCGGCCGGGCTCCTTACGTTAGTACTCTGGGTCGCGGCTTGGACGCCGCTCGTGGCGCTGCTTGAGTACGCAGTGCACCGTTGGGTCCAGCACAAGGGCGTGCGCGTCCTGGACCCGGCCCTGTATCACCGCCTTTCACACCGCGAGCACCATCGAGGATCCCTGCGCCACGAGTTCGTCGACACGACGCCGAAGGACTCCCTGTTGCTGACGCTGCCGGCGTGGCTCGCGCTCGCAGCCTGGGCGCTCACGATCGGCCCGTGGCACTCGGTCGTCGTTCCGATGGCCGCCCTGCTGTCCTGGGCACTCCTGTACGCCTGGCTCTGGACCAGGATTCATCGCGCGATCCACGGCGTGGAGCACAACTGGTTCGAGCGCTCCGGACTCATTTTCCGCTTCTTTTCCACGCATCACCTGAAGCATCACCGCAGGGCCGGCGTGAATTTCGGCGCGGTCTTCCCCTGGACGGACTCCGTGTTCGGGACCCGGTGCGGCTGATCGCCTAGCTCAGCGTCATGACCACGGGCCCATGGTCGCTCGTGCCGAATTCGCGCTGTACGACGCAGCTCTGCACGCGCGCGGCGATCGGCTTCGACGCGAGCACGTAATCCAGCCGCCAGCCGATGTTGCGCTGGCGCATGTTGCGCCACGGTGCCCACCAGGTGAAGAGCCGCTCGTTCTCGGGCTCGAGCTCGCGGTGCACGTCGACGAGCTTATCGTCGATCAACGCCTCGAATAGCGCGCGCTCCTCCGGGAGCTGGCCGATGACATTTCTTCGCTCGACCGGATGCACGTCGCGCTCGGTGCGCGCGATGTTGATGTCGCCGCAGATCACGAGCTCGCAGGCTTGCGCGTGCACCTCTTTCGCCCAGAGGCCGAGCTTGCGCATGAAATCGAGCTTCGCCGGATAGTCCTTGCCGCCGTTCGGCACGTACACGGACGCGAAGACGAGATTGCCGCAACGCGCGGCGACGATGCGCGATTCCATGTCGAACTGCGGATGGCTGAAGGCGGGCTCGGTCATGCCCTTGCGCACATGCAGCGATACGCCGGAGTAGGCGCGAAGCGTCGAGCCGTGCCAGTAGATGTGATACGCGTCGGTCTTGCACTGCTCGGGCACCTGCTCGATGCCCGCTTTCAGCTCCTGCAGGCAAAGCACATCCGGCTGCTCGCGCTCGAGGAACTCGCACACCTGCGCCGCGCGCGCGCGGATGCCGTTCACGTTCCAGGTCGCGATCTTCATGCGAGTTCGGGGACGGAGCCCGAACTAGTTCGGGCTCCGTCCCTGAATCAAGAGCCTTTGACGATCTTCAGCTGGTTGTCGACGCTCGTCACACCGTCGATCTTCTGCGCGATCTGGGTGGCGCGGCGGCGCTCGGCGTCGCTCGTGACGGCGCCCCAGAGCGTCACCTTGCCCTCGGCCGCGCTGACGTCGATCGCGCCGCCCGGCAGCTTGGAGTCCGGCGCTTCGAGCGCCTGCTTGACGCGCGCGGCGAGCTCCTTGTTCGGATCCGGCTTCGCGGGCTCGGCCTTCGCCTCGGGCTTGGGCGCGGGCGCCACCGCGGCGGCCGGCGGCGGCTCCGCCGCTTTGGCAGCCGGCTTGGGCGGCGGCGGAGGCTCCGAGCAGGCGACGAGGGCGAAGCCAACGGCGATGGCAATAAGCGCTTTCATTTCTTTCCTCCCGGTCGATAAATCAGTGCAGGGTTTCGAAGAGACGCGCGATCGCCGCGGCGTCGAAGCGGTACT
Source organism: Burkholderiales bacterium (assembly GCA_046263015.1). Classification (GTDB taxonomy): domain Bacteria; phylum Pseudomonadota; class Gammaproteobacteria; order Burkholderiales; family SG8-39; genus SCGC-AG-212-J23. The sequence goes on from JBHELS010000431.1 coordinate 2,808, forward strand.
CGTGATTGCACATCTCGTTTCGGATCACCACCTCGCCCTGCTCGGCGAGGATCGAATCCACCTCCTCGCGGCCGAGGCCGCGCAGCATATCCTTCACCTTGCTCTCATCGTACGGGCAGTGATACTCGACCGCATAGAGGCGAAAGACGCGCATCAGCTCTTCGGGAAAGATGCGGGTGAGAAGGTCGTAGGGCTGGACATCGCGGGTCTCCGCGAGCGTCAGCGTGTTGGCGAAGTGCGTGACCCGGTTCCAGCCGTCCGGATCGCGGTGGTCTGCGCCCGGGAGCTTTTCGAGCAGCAATCCGGCCGCCGCGCCGCCATCGGCGTAGAGGCGCAAATACGCCTGGAGCTGCTCCGATTGCGAGAGGTAGTGGGCGAAGATCTGCTCCATCGTTTCGCCCTCGAGCGGCACGAGGCTTTGGTAGAACTTGCCGCTTTTCACGTCCTCGAGCGTGACCGCAAGGCGCCCGTCGCCGAGGAGCTCCCGCTCGCTTTCCTCGCCGATCTCATCTGCCTGGTAGTGGGCCATGCCGCGGATGCGCAGCTCGGCCGTGCAATCCGCGACCAGCAGCTTCACCGGGCCTGTCCCTTGCACTTGGAGCGTCACCCGGCCGGCGCCTTTCTGGTTGGCCCCGAGGAGGACGTTCAGTGCAGTGGTATGCCCAAGAAGTGTCACGATGTCCTCCGGATACCGCCGGCCGTGCAGCATCCGCTGCCAGGCGCCGGTCAGGCATACGAGGCGCCCCCGGATGTCGAGGTTTTCGAACAGGAAGCGCTGAACGTAATCGGTTTGCATAGTCAAAAGTCTATATCTCGGCCCGAGGTGGACCCCTCGGGTCCTATCTGCTACATGGGACGCCCATGGCCGCTGTGACCGAACGCACCATCGCCCTCACCGGGCATGACCAGTATCTCTTTCGCGAAGGCACGCACAGCCGGCTCTACGAAAAGCTCGGCGCGCACTTTCTTGGCGACACCACGCATTTCGCCGTATGGGCGCCGAACGCGCAGTCGGTCTCGGTCGTCGGCGACTGGAACGGCTGGGACCCGCGTCGCCACCCGTTGCGCCCGACCGGCGACTCCGGTATCTGGACGCTGCCCGTGCCGGAAGCAAAGCCGGGGAGCGTGTACAAATTTCATATCGTTTCGCGCAATGCCGGATATCGGGTAGACAAGGCCGACCCGTACGCGTTTCGCGCCGAGGAGCCGCCGAAAACCGGCTCCATGGTCTGGGACCTTTCCTACGAATGGCGCGACAGCGCCTGGATGCAGGAGCGCAAGCAGCGCAACGCGCTCGATGCCCCCTGGTCGATCTACGAGGTGCATCTCGGCTCCTGGCGCCGGTCTCCGGAGACGCCGCACCTGCCGCTTAGCTATCGCGAGCTCGCGACGCAGCTCGCCGAGTACTGCCAGCGCCTGAAGTTCACCCACGTCGAGCTGCTGCCGATCATGGAGCACCCGTTCTACGGCTCGTGGGGCTACCAGTGCACCGGCTTTTTCGCGCCCTCCACGCGTTACGGCACGCCGCAGGATTTCATGCACTTCGTCGACACGCTGCACCAGGCGGGCATCGGCGTGATCCTCGACTGGGTGCCGTCGCACTTCCCATGGGACCAGCACGGGCTTGGCTTCTTCGACGGCTCGCACCTCTACGAGCACGCCGATCCGCGCCAGGGGCATCACCCCGATTGGGCGAGCGCGATTTTCAATTACGGCCGCAATGAAGTGCGCGCCTTCCTTGCGTCGAGCGCGCGCTTCTGGCTCGACAAGTACCACGTCGACGGCCTGCGCGTGGATGCGGTGGCCTCGATGCTGTACCTCGACTATGGCCGCAAGCAGGGCGAGTGGATCCCGAATCGCTACGGCGGGCGCGAGAACCTCGAAGCCATTTCCTTCCTCCAGTTCCTGAACGAGACCATCTACCGCGACTATCCCGACACGCAGACCATCGCAGAAGAATCGACGGCCTGGCCGCAGGTGTCGCGTCCGACGTATCTCGGTGGCCTCGGCTTCGGCATGAAGTGGAACATGGGTTGGATGCACGACACGCTGCGCTATACGAAGAACGATCCGGTGTTCCGCAAGTTTCGTCACGACGAGCTGACGTTCAGCCTGTGGTACGCGTTCCACGAGAATTTCGTCCTGCCGCTCTCGCACGACGAGGTGGTTCACGGCAAGGGGTCGCTGATCGGCCGCATGCCGGGCGATGCATGGCAGCAGTTCGCCAATCTGCGCGCCCTTTTCGGTTACATGTGGGCGCATCCCGGAAAGAAGCTGCTCTTCATGGGCGGCGAGTTCGGCCAGCGGCGCGAATGGGCGCACGAGTCGAGCCTCGAGTGGCACGTGCTCGGCATGGATCCGCGACACGAGGGCGTGAGCCGCTGGGTCGCGGACCTGAACCGCGTCATGCGCGAGCAGCCGGCGCTGCACCAGAAGGACTTCACCAACGACGGCTTCCGCTGGGTGCAGCGCGGCGACTGGGAGCAAAGCGTGATCTCGTTCCTGCGACAGGGAAACGAGAGCGCGCCGCCAATCCTCGTCATCTGCAATTTCACGCCGGTGCCGCGCC
>JBHELS010000432.1:0-16177 GCA_046263015.1 Burkholderiales bacterium
TGGCAGCGCTATGAGTACATCGGCAACATCATCGATGACCCGTGCAATTTCTCGGTGCACGGCGATATGCCGATCCGGAATCTCGCCGAGCTCGCGGCGTACGCGAAGGCGCATCCGGGCGAAGTGACCGTGGGGACGACCGGCATCGGCTCCGACGATCATATCGCTATGTTGAAATTCGAGCGCGCCGCGGGCGTCAAGCTGCGCCACATTCCGTTCAAGGGCTCCGCGGACGTGCGCGCCGCCATCGCCGGCCGCCAGATCGTGGTCGCGGCGATCAACATCGGCGAGGCGCTGCAATACCAAAAGGGCGGCACGCCGCTTCGCAATCTCGTGCAGATGAGCCCGGCGCGCACCAACCTCGCGCCCGATCTCCCGACGGCGCGCGAGCAGGGCTACGACATCGAGATGTCGTCGCTGCGCGGCCTGGTCGCGCCCAAGGGCATTCCGAGCAACGTGCGCGATCGCCTGGTGAAAGCGGTAGCGCAATCGGTCGCCGATCCGGAGTTCCAGGCGCAGGCGGCAAAGTTCTTCGCGCCGATGCGCTATCTCACGCCGGCCGAGTACGAAGCGCTGGTGCGCGATGCCGACGTCATGTACCGGGCGATGTGGAAGGAAATGCCCTGGGCCGACAAGTGAGGCGCCCGCCGGACGCTTCTTCTATTGCGCGTACCTTTGCTTAACGAGCGAGCGCGCCCGTTTGACGATCGCCGTGCACTCGCGCGGCTCGAGCGGCTTGAATCCCGCCGCCCATTGCTTTCGATCCTTGTAGTCGGGTAGCCGCGGCGCTTCGCCCCAGCGCCACGACGCGTGTCTTGCGTGGCGGCTGCGGCCGAAGACATGCAGGTGCAGGCGTCGATGTTCGTCCGCGCGCTTCGGGCCTTTGGGCGGCGCGGCGTCGTTCAGCGCCCAGTTGCCCGCCTCGAAATAATTGACGCAGCCGCCTTCGAGCTGCGGCAAAACGTCGATCATGGCCCGGCCGATCGCGCCCACCAGGATGCACCAGTGCATGAATTCCACGTTCGGGAGCTCGCTCTGTTCCCACACCGGGCGCGGTGGATTGATGATCAGATGCCCGCCATCGCGCCGGTCGACGAAAACCATCTTGGGCACGAGCACCGTGCCGCCCGGGCCCTTATAGATGACGCTCACGAGCGGAGGACTTGCCCCGCCGCCGCTTCAGTCAGCGCGCCGCGCTGCCATGTGATTTCACCGTTGACGATGGTGTATTCGATGCCACGCGAGCGCATCACCATGCGCTTCGCGCCGCCGGGAAGATCGTAGCGCCGCTCTGGCCGGCCGATCGAGCCGACGGTTCGCGGATCGAACACGGTGATGTCGGCGGCGAGGCCCTCGCAGAGCCGTCCGCGGTCGCGAATGCCGAAGAAGTCGGCAGGATCGGAGGTCATGCGACGCACGGCTTCCTCGAGCGTGAGCGCGCCGTGCTCGCGCACCCAGGTGCCGAGCACGTAGGTGGGATAGCCCGCGTCGCAGAGCATGTCGAGGTGCGCGCCGCCATCACCGAGGCCGAGCAGCATGTCGCGATTGCGCAGAATTTCGATCATGCGATCGACGCGCGTGTTGAACGACTGCAGCGTAAACTCGTTCTCGAGATCGTCGGCGAGCGTGATGTCGAGGAGCGCATCGACCCCATCGACGCCGCGCTCGGCGGCGATTTCGGCAACCGTCTTACCTTCGAGGTGCTTGAGCGCGGGGGAGCGCACCTCGTGCACGGTGATGCGCGCCCAGTTGCCGAACGAGGCCGGGCGCTTGAGATCCTCCCGGAATGCCGCACGGAAGCGAGGGTCGCGATAGACGGCGGCCTGCCTCTCCTTCGACTTGTCCTCGAACACGCGCTTCCATGACGGAAAGGCGGCGAACGAGAAAGGATTGCGCATGTTCACTTCGCGCGTGAGTGGCAGCGGCGAGGTCTGCGGCCGCGCGCCGCGGGCTATGAGCGGCGCCGCTTTAGCGAGCGAAGTGCGCACGGCCTCGGAGATGTCGTCGCGGTCGAACATAGCGATGAAAGTAATCGGCCGGTCACTTTCCGAGAGCATGAAATCGAGCAGCTCGAGCTCGGCTTCCTCCATGACGCCGATCTGGCGCGTCATCGCGTATTCGATCGCCCCTTTGCGCCGCTCGCGCAGCACGGTGCAGAACGCCTTCAGCTCCTCGCGGCTTGCGTTGCGACAGGCGAGCGGCCGGCCCTGGTAGCCGAGGTGCTGATTGAGGAGGGTGCTCGAGAAGCCGAAGGCGCCCGCGTCCATCGCTTCGCCCAAAATTAGCTGCATCGCCGAGATTTCATCGGCTCGCGCCGCGCGCTCCATCGACGCTTCACCCATTACGTAATGTCGTAGCGGCGTGAGCGGCAGCAGGAACGCGAGGTTGAGCGCGGGCCGACGGCGCGCCGCCGCATCCAGGTATTGCGGAAACGTCTCCCAGTCCCAGGTGATGCCCGCCGCGAGCACATCGAACGGGATCGCCTCGACGTTAACCAGATCACGCATGGCGATCTCGCGCGCTGCGGCGCGGCAGGGCGCAATGCCGACGCCGCAGTTGCCCATCACCACTGACGTGACGCCATGCCAGGAGGAAGGGGTCAGGGCCCCATCCCAGCAGATCTGAGCGTCGTAGTGCGTGTGCGGATCGATGAAACCCGGCGCAACCACTAGATCGCCGGCATCGATGACCCGCTTCGCCGCGTCGCCAACGCGGCCGATGGCGGTGATCTTGCCGGCCGCGACGCCGACGTCGCCGCGGCGTGCGGGTGCGCCCGTGCCGTCAATGAGCAGTCCGTCGCGGATGAGAAGGTCGAGCACGAGCGGCAATTATCGTTGCAAAATCGCGCTCCCGGTCCATCTCGGAGCATTGCCATGCGAGTGGCGATCGTCGGCGGAGCACGCATCCCTTTCGCGCGGGCGAACGGCGCTTATGCCGAGGCGAGTAATCAGGACATGCTCACGGCGACGATGCGGGCGCTGGTCGAGCGCTACGGCTTGAAGGGCGAGCGCTTGGGTGAGGTGGCGGCGGGCGCCGTGATCAAGCATTCCCGGGACTGGAATCTCGCGCGCGAGAGCACGCTTGGCTCGGGACTTCATCCGGAAACGCCGGCGTACGATCTGCAGCGCGCGTGCGGCACGAGCCTCTCAGCGCTCGCGCAGCTCGCGAACCGCATCGATCGCGGCGAAATCGATTGCGCGATCGCGGGCGGCGCCGACAGCGCGAGCGACGTGCCGCTCACCTACAGCAAGAACTTGCAGCGCACCGTGCTCAGCCTGTCGCGAGGCAAAAGCTGGACCGACAAGCTGCGCACGATAGGCGATCTGCGGCCCTGGGACCTCGCGCCCGCGCATCCCGGCATCGCCGAGCCGCGCACCGGGCTCTCGATGGGCCAGCACTGCGAGGAAATGGCGAAGGATTGGCGGGTGTCGCGTAACGAGCAAGACGAGCTCGCGCTCGCGAGTCACAAGAACGCGGCCGCGGCCTGGCTCGCCGGCTTCTTCAACGATTGGGTGTTCGAGTTCCACGATTTGAAGCGCGATAATAATGTGCGCGGCGACACGTCCATGGAGAAGCTCGCGGCGCTTCGCACCGCGTTCGATCCGTCCCCCTCGGGTACGCTGACCGCGGGAAATAGCTCGCCGCTCACCGATGGTGCCGCTTGCGTGCTGATTGCGAGCGAAGCATGGGCCCGGCAGCGCGGCCTCGAGCCGCTCGCCTACTTCACGGAGGCCGAAACGGCGGCGGTGGATTTCGTCGGCATGGCGGGGCCGAAGGAGGGCATGCTGATGGCGCCCGCATATGCCGTGCCGCGCATGCTCGAGCGCGCCGGGCTCACCCTTCAGGACTTCGATATCTATGAGATCCACGAAGCCTTTGCGGCGCAGGTTCTTTGCACTCTGAAGGCGTGGGAGTCGGAGGAGTACTGCCGCAATCGGCTCGGCCGGCCTGGGGCCCTGGGATCCATCGATCGCACAAAGCTCAACCCCAAGGGCTCGAGCGTGGCGCTCGGGCATCCCTTCGCCGCGACTGGCGCGCGCATCGTCGCTACGGCGGCGAAAGAGCTCGCCGCGCGTGGCTCGGGCCGCGCGCTCATTTCCATCTGTGCCGCCGGCGGCATGGGCGTTACGGCGATAGTGGAGAAGTGAGCCCTCCGCACTCCGCCCGCATAGTCCGAGCAGACCAAGGCGGCCGCGGCGGTGGGAAGCGCGTCCGCGCGGAAGTAAGATCGTCGCATTTACGAAGGAGGTATTTATGACGAAGGCCATGCTCTTTGCCGTGCTTGCCTGCGCTAGCACGGGCGCGATAGCGCAAGCCGGCGGCCTCAGCGGCGGCGTCGTCGGCAGCGCCGGCGCGACCGGCGCGATGTCGAGCTTCGGCGCGCCCGGTACCTTTGGCGCCGACGCACGCTCGATCGGCGGCGACTCTCCCGCAAGCGAACGAAACAACGGCGTGCTTGCGCCGGCCACGGCGCGGCCCGCCCCCGCCGACCCTGCGGCCGTGCGCGAGGGGAGCGTGCCAGTCCCCAGCGCGAGACCGCCGGTGAGCGGCAATTCGTGGGGCACGCCCGCGAACGTGCCGCCCGAAAGGTCGCGGCAATAGGCGCTACTTAGGCTTCCGAGAACTGCTTCCGCGGAGCGGATGGCGCGTCCGATCGCTCGGGTCGCCAAAGGGCCGAATGATTGGAGTTCTCTTTGGGGCGGATAGTAAGATAGCGCCACAGGCCCAGAGCGATGGCCAAGGAGGGACAGCATGACACGGTTACGCATCATCGTCGCCCTCGTCGCCCTCGCGGCAAGCGCCGCAGCGTTCGGCGACGGCAAGGCGCCGTCCGTGGCGCTCAAGGGGCATGATCCCGTCTCCTACTTTACGAGCCCGCGTCCGGTGAAGGGCGCGAGCACGTATGCGTACGACTTTGACGATACGCGTTACCTCTTCGCGAACGCGAAGAACAAGGAGCTGTTCGCGGCCAATCCCGAGCGCTATGCGCCGCAATTCTCCGGCCTATGCACGACCGGGCTCAGTATGGGCATGAAGGCGCAAGCCGACCCGGAGCAGTACCTCGTGAAGGACGGGAAGCTCTACGTTTTCTCGTCGCCTCAGGCGCGCGACCAGGCGCTGGACGACCCCTCGGTCCTGGCTCGGGCCAGCGAAAACTTCCGGAAGTAAGCGCTACAGCCCAGCCTTCGCGAGTCCCTGCCGTACGGCCGCCCGGTGCGCCGGGTTGACCAGGCGCTCGCCGAAAAGCTCGGTCTTGAAAAATGGGTCGAGCCGGCGCACGTCCGCGGCGGCGCGCGCCGCTTCATCGTCACGTCCGAGCTGCGCAAGCGCCGCCGCGCGCACCGCCTGCGGGAAGACGATATCGCTGTTCAACTCCAGTGCCGCGCTGCAGGCGGCGACGGCCTCGCGGTAGCGCCCACGCAGGTACTCGGCGAGCGCAAGATTGAACCAGCCGTCGGGCCGCAGCCGCGGCATGTAGCGCCGCGCCGTTTCGCTTGCGGCGATCGATTCCTCGATGCGGCCAAGCCATAGGAGAGTGCCGGCACGCAGCGAGTGCGCGAGCGCGTCGCTCGGGTTGATCTCGATCGCGCGGTCGACCTCGGCAAGGGCGGTGTCGTATTTGCCAATGAATGTGTACAGGTTGCCGCGCACTGCGTGTGCGCGCGCCGCGCCGCCCGGGTCGCCGATCGCGAGCGCCCGGCTCGCGGCCTCCTCGGCGCGGCGCAGCGCCTCGTCCGGATCCTCGATCCAGCCGAAAACCGCGCGCTGGAATTCGGCGTCGGCGAGTGCCGCGTGTGCCTCGCTGTAATTCGACGAGAGCTGCAGCGCCTGCGCAAGCAGCGCGCGCGCTTCGCGGTTCGTCGAACGGCTCTGGTGCGAAATGCGCTCGCGCGCCCGCAGCACGAGGTCGTAGGCCTGGAGGTTCTCCGGCGGCTTCAGGGTGGCGCGCTGCTCTTCGAGGGCGCTCAGCTTCACGGCGAGCGTCCCGGCGATGCTGCGCACGATCTGGTCCTGGATGTCGAAGAGCTCCCGGCCCTGTCCCTCGTAGCGCTCCGACCACAGAAGCGTCCCGCTTGCCGGATCGGCAAGCTCAACGCTGACGCGAAGCCGCCCGCCCGACTCGCGCACGCTCCCCTGCACGATGTAGCGCACGCCGAGCTCGCGGCTCACTTGCTCGGGCGTCGGCCTGCGGTTCTTGTAGGCCTGCATGGCGCTCGCCGCCATCACTCGCAAGCCCGAGAAGCGGCCGAGCGCGTTGACGATGTCCTCGGTCACGCCATCACTGAAGTACTCGCGCTGCGGCTCGCCGGAAAGGTTGGCAAACGGCAACACGGCGATGAGGGGCGGACCTGCGTCCGATGGTGCCTGTAGGCGTCTTGCGAGCTGTGGACCGACGACGATTGCCATGACCGCGAGCGCCAGCACGCCGACAAATGCAATCGCGGTGCGCCTCGTGATGCGCGGCGCGGCCCGCTTTGCCTTCCCCGCGGCGCTCCAGTCGAGCGAGTAGACGCGCACCGGCCGCGCAATGTTCTTCACCTGCTGCTCGCCGCGGTCGGTGAAGCAATGCGCTACCTTGCCGCGCACCTCCTCGTGCGCGCTCGCCGAGAGGTTGATGCCGCCCGGCTCGGCAAGGGCCTGGAGGCGCGCGGCGATGTTGACGCCGTCGCCGAAGATGCCCTCGTCCTGGACGAGGACATCTCCGAGGTTCACGCCGATGCGGAACTGCATGCGTCGAGATTGCGGCAGCGCTGCGTTCGCCTGTGCAATGGCCTGCTGAATGGCTACCGCCGCTTGCACGGCGTCGACTACGGAGCTGAACTCGGCCAGGATCGAGTCGCCCGGCGCGTTGACGATGCGGCCGCGGTGCGCACTCACCCCGTGAGCGAAGATCTCGCGGCGCTCGGTCAGCGCGCGCAGCGTCGCTTCGTCGTCCTCTTGCATCAGCCGGCTGTAACCGACCACGTCCGCGGCGACGATCGCCGCGAGGCGGCGCTGCGTGCCCGGCTCGCGCATGGCGGCGCATCGTATCATCGGGCGTGCTCGAGACTTCCTCGCTTCTCGCCCGCCTCGCCGGGGGCCACGCAGCGCGCATCACGGTCGTTACGCCAAACCAGCGCCTCGCGCACCGGCTGACGCTGGAATTCGACGACTATCAGATCGCGCGTGGCCTCACCTCTTGGGAAGCTGCCGACATTCTGCCTTTCGCCGCGTTCGTCGAGCGCCTGTGGGAGGACGCACTCTATTCGGATGCCGGCGAAGATCTGCCGCTCCTTCTCACGCCGGCCCAGGAACAGCACCTCTGGGAGCGCATCCTCGCAGAGAGCGGATTGCTCATCGTGCCGCAGGCCGCGGCGCAGTGCCGCGAGGCGTGGCGGCTGTTACACGCCTGGCGCATCCCGAGCGGCCCGGGAAACGAGGATGCACTCGCTTTTGCGCAGTGGTCCGCCGCCTACCGCAAGGCGAGCGCAGATGACATCGATAGCGCGCGCCTGCCCGACCTGATGGCGGGCTTCCTCGAAAAGGTGAAGAAGCCGGCGCTCATCGTCGCTTATGGCTTCGACGTCATGCCGCCGCAGACGAACGGGTTCCTCGAACGCTTCGACTGGGTCGAGTGCACGCCGGCGCCGATCGAGGGCCGCAGCCAGCGCGCCTCTTTCGCGTCGGCGACGCAGGAGCTCGAGGCGGCGGCGAAATGGGCGCGTGCGCGCCTCGAGGCGGGCGCTAAACGGATCGGCGTCGTGGTGCCGGATCTCGGCGCGCGCCGCGCCGAGGTCGTGCGCATCTTCGCGCGCGTCATGAACCCCGGATACAACCTGCCGGCGAGAGCAAGCGCACCGCTGCCCTTCAACCTTTCGCTCGGCCGGCCGCTCGCCGCTTATGCGCTCGTCGGTGCGGCGCTCACCCTCCTCGAGCTCGTCTTCAGGCCGATCGATTTTGCTCACGCGAGCCATCTCATCCGCTCGCCTTTCCTCGGCGGCGCCGACCGTGAGCTCGCGAAGCGCGCCGCGCTCGACGTGCGCCTGCGACGCGACGCCGACGAGACGATTTCGCTCGCCAAGCTGATCGCGGCCTCGGAGCCCGCGCCGCTGCTGCGCAAATTGCTGGAGGCGGCATTCGCGGCCGCGAAGCCCGCCGCGGAGTCGCCCGCCGACTGGGCGCGGCGTTTTTCTGCCGTGCTGGATGCCGCGGGCTTTCCGGGCGAGCGCGCGCTCGATTCGGACGAATACCAGACACGATTGAAGTGGCACGAGGTGCTCGGCGAACTGGCGAAGCTCGAGCGCATTTCGCCCAACATGAACGTTGTCGCGGCATTCACCACGCTTAAACGCCTATGCGCCGATACGCTCTTCCAGCCCGAGTCGCCCGATGCGCCAATCCAGATCCTCGGCGTTATCGAATCGCAGAAGCAGCGCTTCGATTGCCTATGGGTGAGCGGGCTCACGGACGAGGCGTGGCCGCGCGACGCGCATCCGAATCCGTTCATCCCGATCGCGCTGCAGAAGCGGGTCGGCATCCCGCAGGCGAGCGCCGAGAGCTCCGCCGCGCTCGATCGGCGCATCACCGAGGAGTGGCAGCGCTCGGCCGCCGAAGTGGTGTTTTCGCACCCGGCGAAGGACGATGATCGCGATCTCGCGCCGAGCGCGCTCATTGCCGGCATTGTCCAAGGCGCCCTCGAGCTGCCGGAGTATCCGCGCTACCGCGATGTCATCTTCGCCGCCCGCAAGCTAGAGCCGTTCGAGGACCCGCGCGCGCCAAGCGTGAAGCTCGGCCTGCAGCGCGGCGGCACGCGCGTGCTCGCTGACCAGGCGGCGTGCCCTTTTCGCGCCTTTGCGCGCTGGCGGCTCGGCGCCGAAGCGATGGAGGAGCCGGCACCGGGACTTGACCCGCGCGATCGCGGAAAGCTGGTGCACGCGCTGATGCGGGAGATCTGGACGAGGGTGCGCTCGCATTCCAACTTGCAGAAAGACCTGAGCAGCGTTATCGCCCAGGCCGCCGCGACCGCGGTGGGCGAGATGAGGCTCGAGGGCCGCTACGCAGAACTCGAACGCGAGCGGCTTGCGCGCCTCGCACACGAATGGCTCGAGGTCGAGCGCCGCCGTGCGCCGTTCGAGATCGAGGCGCTGGAAGAGGAACGCGAGCTCAACGTCGCCGGCATGCAATTCAAGTCGCGCATCGATCGCATGGACAAGATAGAACGGGGCGGCCACGCGCTGATCGACTACAAGACCGGCATGCCCTCGCCCAAGCATTGGGAAGGTCCGCGGCCTGACGATCCCCAGCTGCCGCTTTACGCCGTGGCCGCGCCGGAGGATCTCGCGGCGGTCGCGTTCGCCAGGCTGAAGCCCGGCGAGATGCGCTTCATGGGTTGGTCGCGCGCGGAGCCATTGCTCCCCAGGGTCGAGATCTATCGCGATTGGCCCAAGCTAATGAAGGAGTGGAAAGCGCACGCCGAAACGCTCGCCACGGGGTTCGCGCAGGGCGACGCGCACGTCGATCCGAAGGAAGATCTGAAGACCTGCCGGCGCTGCGATCTGCACACGCTCTGCCGCATTTACGAGAAGTTTTCGGGCCTCGCGGCCGAATAGCCGTCGCCGCCGGGCCTTACGCCCAAACGGGGTAGCCCTTGGCCTTGCGGCCGTAACCCTCGTACATGTCGAGAAGGCGCTCGCGCCACGCGAACAGAGGATCGTCGGGCTCGAGCAGCCGCGTCGGCGACACGGCGCGCGCCCACTGGAACGTGCCGAAGAGGACGTAATCGGCGAAGCCGGGACCGTTACCGCAGACGAACGGGTGCTGCACGAGCACCGGCCGTAGCGGATCGAGCGCGCCGCGAAACGCCGCGAGCGCGCTCTTCGGATCCTTGCCGAAGTCCTCCAATGGGATGCCGTAACGCTTCTCGCGCGATTCCCGAAAATACGCCTTGTCCTTCGGGTGCACCTTGTCGAAGAGATCGAGGATGATGACCCGCATGAGGAGCGGATGCAGCGTCTTCACCGTCCATTGGTTGAAGAAGTCGCAAAGCGAGCGCGATTCGGTGCCTTCGAAAAGCCGAGGTCGCGACGGATACACCTGGTCGAGGTAAAGGGCGATTGCCCATGAGTCGTAGACCGATTGCCCGCCGTCGACGAGCACCGGCACGGTGCTCGACTTATAGGGCGCGATCGCGTCTTTATCGGTGAAGCGCCATGCGACGGTTTCGAACTCGAGGCCCTTGTGCTTGAGCGCCATCTTCGCGCGCCAGCAGTAGGGCGAGAACCGGCGATCGTCCTCGGCGCCGGCGAGGTCGTAGAGCTTGAGCGCCATGCGCGGGAATGTAAGGCTATTTCGCCGGGACTTGCGCGAGCGCCCTTAGCCAGGCCTCGGCGCTGGCGTCGGAGGGCGCCCGCCAGTCGCCGCGCGGGGAGAGCGAGCCGCCAGAGCCGACCTTCGGTGCGTTCGGCACGGCACTGCGCTTGTACTGGCTCATCTGGAAGAACCGCCGCAGGAAGACGCCCAGCCATTTGCGGATCTCGGCAAGGGTGTACTTGTCTTGCCAGGCGTTCCACGAAAGGTACGCGACCTTGCTCGGCGCATAGCCGAAGCGCAGCGTGTAATAAAGATGAAAGTCCTGGAGCTCGTACGGACCGACCGAGCTCTCGGTTTTCTGCTTGCCGGGTATCAGCTCCGGGCTGATGTCGGTCTCGAGCACGCGGCGCAGCGCGCGCTGCACGTCGGCGCTGAACTCCTTGGAATCGGCGATCCAGGCGATGAGGTATTGGATGAGGGTCTTCGGCACGCTCGCATTCACGTTGTAATGCGACATGTGGTCGCCCACCCCGTAGGTCGACCAGCCGAGCGCAAGCTCGGAGAGGTCTCCGGTGCCGACAACGAATCCGCCATGATGATTGGCGAGGCGAAAGAGATGGCTCGTGCGCTCGCCCGCTTGGACATTTTCGAACGCGATATCGTAGGCCTTCTTGCCCTTCGCGAACGGATGGCCGATGTCCTTCAGCATCTGCATGCATGAAGGGCGGATGTCCACCTCCTCCGCAGTGGCGCCGACCGCACGCATCAGCTGCCATGCCTGATTTTTCGTTCGGGAGCTGGTCGCAAATCCGGGCATGGTGAAGGCGAGGATGTTCCGTCGCGGCAGCTTGAGCTCGTCCATGGCTCGCGCGCAGACGATGAGCGCCTGGGTCGAGTCGAGACCGCCGGAGACGCCGATCACCAGCTTTTTCGTCCCGGTATGGCGCATCCGCGTGACGAGCCCGTGCACTTGAATGCGATAGACCTCCTCGCAGCGCGTGTCGCGGTTGGCCGCATCGCTCGGCACGTAGGGAAACTTCTCGACGCGCCGCGCGAGCGCGAGGCGGCCTGCGGCGGGCGGCAGCGAAACTTCGATGCGGCGGAAGCGCTCGACCTCGGCACGGTGGCGTAGCGCCGTCGCGCCGAAGGTGTTCTGCCTCATGCGATCGGCCTGCAGCCGACCCAAATCGACATCGGCATACGCGAGCTGGGGCTGCGGCGAGAAGCGCTGCGATTCGGCGAGCAGCGTGCCGTTTTCGTAGATGAGCGCATGCCCGTCCCAGGCGAGGTCGGTGGTCGATTCGCCTTGGCCCGCCGCACTATAGAGATACGCCGCGATGCAGCGCGCCGACTGATTTCCGACGAGCTCGTGCCGGTAGCCTTCCTTGCCGATCACGATGTTCGACGCCGAGAGGTTGGCCATCACCGTCGCTCCGGCGAGCGAAGCGTACGAGGAGGGCGGCGCTGGCACCCAGAGGTCTTCGCAGATTTCGACATGCAGCACGAGATCGCGGTTCTCCGCGTGCGCGAAGAGGAGATCGGTGCCGAAGGGCGCGGTCTGCCCGGCGAGGCGGACCTCCGGCATCGCGATCGCATCGCCGGGGGTGAATTGCCGGCCCTCATAGAACTCGCGGTAGTTCGGCAGATACGTTTTCGGCACGACGCCGAGGAGCCGTCCCTGAGCGATCAGGGCCGCGCAGTTGAACAGCCGGCCCTCGCGCGCGACCGGCAGGCCGATGAGCGCCGCGCAACGAAGGTCGCGCGTGCGCCGCAGCAGCGCGGCGAGCGCTTCCTCGGCTCCCTCAATGAGCGCTTGCTGATGGAAAAGGTCGTCGCAGCTGTAAGCGGACAGGCCAAGCTCGGGAAACACCGTGAGCAGAACGCGCTCGCGCGCTGCGCGCTGCAAAAGCTCTTCCGTCGCTTCGAGGTTGTATTGGGGATCAGCGACGCGCACGAGCGGCGTCGCCACGCCGAGCCGCACGAACCCGTGGGCGAACGGGTTGTAGAAGTCCTTCACGCGATGATTTTACAGTATCGACATTATGGTGCTATAAGCCATATATATGGCGCTGCTCTCGGAGTGGGTCATCCTCCGCCACGCCGTGGTGCGCATCGAGCTCGGCGAGAATTTGGACTATCGCTTGAGTTATGGCGACCTGGTGGTCTACGAACCGGGATGCCGGCGTGTGGGCGGCCGCAGCACCGCCTACACGGTGCGCTCGGTCGAGAAGCTGCGCTATGACTTCGAGCGCGATGTGGAGGCCGTCAGTGGCTGGCTCGTCTAGATTGCTCGAGCTACGCATCGGCGACGCGCGCGACGCGCTCGATCGCTTTGAGGCCGCCTGGAACCGGCGGCTCGAAGGCCGGAAGCTGAAGGCTTTCCATGTGCTATCGGTGGTCGATCTGCCGCACCTGCTACGCACGCTCACGCCGGCACGCTGGGCGCTCCTCGAACGGCTGCGCGAGGCGGGACCACTCTCCATATATGAGCTAGCGAAACGCGTCGGCCGCGACTACAAGAATGTGCACACGGACGTGAGCGCGCTCGCCAAAATCGGCTTGATCGAGCGCTCCGACGATGCCAAGGTCAGCGTGCCTTGGGATGTGGTTCGCGCCGAATTCTAAATTCCACCACGTGCGCTCCCGACGGCTTGGGGCCTTTGCCCTTCTCGTGCTCGCAAACCTCCTTTGGTCGGGCAATTGGGTCATTGGGCGCGCAGTGCGGGAGGTCTTCGATCCCGTTGCGCTGAACTTCTGGCGCTGGCTGGTGGCGGGCTTGGTCATGGCACCCTTCGGAGCGCGAGCCGCATTGGCGCATGCCACTGCCCTCCGGCGCCACGCCGGCCTGTTTATCTTGTTGGCGTTGACCGGCGTGGTGGGGTTTCAAAGCCTGGTCTATCTTGGTCTTCGCACCACGACGGCGATCAACGCCGTGCTCATCAATGCGGCCGGGCCACTTTTCATGCTTATTTGCTCGTGGCTGCTCGAGCGGGATAAGCCGACCGTGCGGCAGGTGGCGGGCATGCTGATCTCCTTTGCCGGCGTGCTGGTCGTCGTCTCGCGCGGCGAGCCGCGAACACTCGTGCAACTCGAATTTCACCGCGGCGACGCGTGGATCCTCATCGCCATGCCGATGTGGGGTCTGTATTCCGTCCTTCTGAAGCGCAGCCCGCCCGAGCTGCGCGGCATCGCGTTCGCATTCACCATTGCCGCCATAGGCGTGACCATGCTGCTGCCGCTCTATGCCATAAGCGTGCATGCTGAACCCTTCCGACGCCCGAGCACCGCGGACGTCGCGGCCATCCTCTATATCGCTATCGCGGCGTCGGTGCTCGCGTTTCTCGCATGGAACCGCGGGGTCGCGCTGGTCGGTGCCAACGCGGCGGGCTTCACCTTGCCTTTACTTCCGGCCTTCGGGACCGTGTTGGCGATTCTTTTTCTTGGCGAAGCTTTTCAGATTTTCCATGCTGTCGGATTCATCACCATCGTGGCAGGCGTGGCGCTCGCCACCTATCGAGTGCGCGAGAGCGCCTGAGGCTCAGAGCCAGCCTGCCCGGCGGAAGCGCCAGAAAAGAAAGCCGTCGATCGCCGCCATTACTGCCATGACGAAGGGGTAGCCGTAGTGCCACCTAAGCTCGGGCATCTGCTCGAAGTTCATGCCGTAGATGCCCACGATCATGGTCGGCACCGCCACCAAAGCACCGTATGCGGCTAGGCGCTTGGTGACCTCGGTGTCGCTGATTTGTACGAGGCCGAGATTCACCTGGATGGCGGTAGCGACCGTGTCACGCGCGGTGTCGATCGATTGGTTGAGGCGCACGAGATGATCGTAGACGTCGCGGAAGTATTCGCCGAGGCCCGCGCACACCTGCGGCACGCGGCCGCCGAAAAGCTTACCGGAGTACTCGAGCATCGGCCCGGTCACGTGCTTGAGCATCGTCAACTTCTGCTTCACGTAGTAGAGCGACTCGACGTTTGCCCGCGGATCCTTAGCGGCGAAGAGCTGTTGCTCGACCGCCTCAAGCTCCGTCTCCACGGCGTCGAGCACGGGAAAGTAGCGGTCGACCACTGCGTCCACCAGGGCATAGAGCACGTACCCTGCGCCATGACGCAGAAGCTCGGGCTCGCGCTCGGCCCGCGCGCGCACGCCGAGAAATCCCTGTTCGCTGTGCTGGCGCACCGACAACACGTAATTGCGCCCGACGAAGATGTCCACTTCGCCGATCTTTAGCTCGTCGCCGAGGACGTCCACGGTATTGACGACGACAAAGAGCAGGTCGCCGTACTCCTCGATCTTCGGTCGCTGATGGCCATGGCGCGCATCCTCCACCGCGAGCGGGTGCAGGTCGAATTCTTCCTGCATCTCGGAGAGCTCTTCGTCGGTCGCATCGCGCAGTGCCACCCAGACGAAGCATCCGGCCCGCTGCAGGTAATTGCGGATATCGCGCTTGTCGATGTCGGCGAGCTTCCGGCCATCTTCATAGGCGACGCAGTTAATCAGCATGGGCGGCGATGGTACTCCGATAAAATCTGACGCTTCGCCAACATTGCCCGCTTCCTCCCTATGCCGGAAATCAGCCGTCGCGCCGCCGCTCTAGGTACCGAGAACGCTTTCGTAGTGCTCGCCGAAGTGAACGCGCTCGCCCGCGCGGGTAAGGACATCATCAGTTTCTGCATCGGTCAGCCGGACTTCCCGGCGCCGGAAAATGTACAGGAGGCGGCAATCGGCGCCATACGAGGGGGCAAGCACGGCTATACGCCCTCCGCGGGAATCGATGAGCTACGGCAAGCGGCGGCGAGATACCTCGGCGCGATGCGCGGCGGGCTGCCTATCCGTGCCGACGATGTGGTGGTCGGCGCCGGCGCCAAGCCTTTTATCGCCTACGCCATCTTGTCGACCACCGACTATGGCGCGGGCGATGAGGTGATTTATCCGAATCCCGGCTTTCCGATCTACGAGTCGCAGATCATCGCCAACGGCGCGAAGCCGGTGCCGATCCACCTGCACGAGAAACGCGGCTTTTCTTTCGATCCGGACGAGCTCGCGCGGCTCTTGAGCCCGCGCACGAAGCTTCTCATCCTCAACTACCCGCATAACCCGACCGGCGGATGCCTTACCCGCCAGGAGCTCGAGCGCATCGCCGCCGTGCTCGAGCGCCACCCGCAGGTGTGGGTCTACGCGGACGAGATCTACTCGCGACTCGTATATGGCACAAATGAGGTCGGCTCGTTCTTCTCCATTGCGCAGGTGCCCGGGATGTATGAGCGCACGATCATTTCGGATGGTGCCTCGAAGACCTGGGCGATGACCGGGTGGCGCATCGGCTTCACCTCGAACCCCGTGCTCGCGCCGCTTTTCACGCGCTGGATCACGAATACCGATTCGTGCGCCTCGCAGATTAGCCAATGGGCGGCGGTGGAGGCAATCAACGGTCCGCAGCATGCGGCCGAGCGCATGCGCGAGAGCTTCCTCGAGCGGCGCGACTTCATCGTGCGACTTCTTAACGAGGTGCCCGGCGTGCAGTGCCAGGTGCCGGGCGGCGCGTTTTATGTCTGGCCGAATATCACGGAGGCTTGCGCCATGATCGGCGCCGCCGATTCTGAGGAATTCAGGAAGCGCCTGCTCGGCGAGGCGGGCGTCGCGGTGCTCGCCGATATCCATTTCGGCAGCCGCGTGCCGGGCGAAGGGCAGCATGTTCGCTTTTCTTACGCCGCCTCGAAGCAGGTCATCGAGGCGGGCGTCCAGCGCATGGCGGACTTCATCCGCAAAAACACGCGCAAAGCGGCATGACGTGGCGTCCGAGTGTCACGGTTGCCGCGGTGATCGAGCGCGGCGGACGCTTCCTTCTCGTCGAGGAACGCATCGATGGCCGCCTGGTTCTCAACC
>JBHELS010000433.1:0-3982 GCA_046263015.1 Burkholderiales bacterium
GTCACGGCGTCGATGTTCCTCGGCGCGGCGATGGGCGAAAAAAACGTCATCACCACCGACATGGGCGGCACGTCCTTCGACGTGTCGATCATCTACGGGGGGAAGCCTGCCTACTCGTTCATCTCAAACACCGACCAGTACGAATATTTCCTGCCCAAAGTGGATTTGCAGGCGATCGGCGCGGGCGGCGGCAGCCTGATTCGCGTGCAGCCGGAGACGCGCACCATGACGGTCGGGCCCGATAGCGCCGGCGCCTTTCCCGGCCCAGTGTGCTATTCACGCGGCGGCAGCGTGGCCACTGTCACCGATGCGCAGCTTGTTCTCGGCTACCTCGATCCGGACAATTTCGCCGGCGGGCGCATGAAGCTCGACAAGAAAGCCGCCATGGAGGCGATCGGCGCGCTCGGGGCGCAAATCGGCATGAATGCGCTCGAATGCGCCGCGGCCGCTTGCCGCATCGTCGAGCTGCACATGGCCGACATCATCCGCAAGGTGACCGTGGAAAAGGGGTTCGACCCGCGCGACTTCGTGCTCTTCGCCTTCGGCGGCGCGGGGCCGGCGCATGCCGGCGTCTTCGCGCGCGAGCTCGGCATCCAGAAAGTCATCATCCCGCAGCGCAAGGCCGCCTCGACCTGGTGTGCCTTCGGCGCCGCGGCGGCCGATGTGCTGCACATCTTCGAGCACACGGAGATCATGCCGACGCCGGTGCCCGCCAAGCAGGTGAATGCCGCGCTCGCCGGCCTCGAAAAGAACGCGAAGGCGATGATGGCGGCCGAGGGGATCGGCGCCGAGCGCCAGCGCCTCGAGTTCTCGCTCGACGTGCGGCACAAGGGGCAGATCAACGAAGTGGAAATCACGCTGCCCTGGGCGCGCGTTCCCACCGAATATGAGCCGGCGCTGCGCGAGCTTTTCGTGCGTCGCTATGAGCAGCTCTATGGCCGCGGCTCGGCGCTCACCGGCGCGCAGCTCGAGCTCGTCGTCTGTCGCCTGCGCGCCAAGGCGCTCACGCCGCAGCCGAGCCTCATGCGCTCGAAGAAGCGCACGACGCGCATTCCGCGCGAGGCGATTCGCGCGAAGCGCGACATTCACTGGCCGGAGCTCGGCAAGCGCCGCGGCACACCGGTCTACGACGGCGAGCGCCTCGCGAACGGCAACAAGATCGCCGGCCCGGCGATCGTCGAGACCGCGGACACGACGGTGGTCGTGCAGCCGGGCACGAGGCTGCGTGTCGATGAGCTCGGCAACTTCGAGCTCACGTTCTAGGAGAAGCGATGGAGCTTTGCACGGTCGAGGCCGGACTCTTGCGAAAAAAACCCTGCGGCCACGCCGCGGTCGCGAAATGCGAGAACTGCGAGCGCGGCCTTTGCAGCGAGCACGCGCTGGCGCAGGTGAGCAAGTCCGGAAACCACACCGGCAAGTTTCTCTGCAAGGAATGCGACGAGGCGCGGCGGGACTACGAAAAGCGGGCGAGCATGACGCCGGCCAAACCGCCGGCGGCGACGCGCCCTCCAGCCGCGCCGGCGCCGCAAAAGGCCGGGCCGCCGCCTGAGAAGGATAGCGGCACGATCGATTTCACCCCCGCGAAGAAGCCCGAGGACAATAAATAGTGTCGCCTTTGCGCCGATGAACGCACCGCTCAAGAAACTCTCCGAGCTCGCCGGCGTCGTCTTCGACGGCAGGCGCACCGGCTATGTGCCGCCGGCGAAGCTGCGCATCTCGCCGAAGCTCGCCTTGCATCGCAAGGCGAAAAAGGAGATCGATCCGGTCACCTTCGAAGTCGTGCGCCACGCGCTCTGGAACGTGAACGAGGAGCACGGCGCGACCATCCAGCGCCTCTCGGGCTCGCCCGTCGCGATGTACGCGCTCGACCTGAATCCGTCGATCCTCACCGAGGACGCCGAGTTCGTCTATTTCGGCCCGTACATGCAGTACATGAGCGGCGTCACCGACACGCAGGTGAAGTGGACGCTCGAGAACCGCAGCGACAACCCGGGCATCGGCGATGGCGACATGTTCCTTGCGAACGACCCGTGGGTCGGCGCCGCCCACCAGATGGACGTGATGCTCCTTTGCCCGGTGTTCTGGAAGGGCGAGCTCTTCTGCTGGGTCACGAACTGCTTGCACCAGTACGACATCGGCGGCATCACGCCCGGCAGCTTCTGTCCGTCGGCGCGCGATGCCTTCGACGAAGGCATCCTGATCCCGCCGGTGAAGATCGTCGAGAAGAACGAGATCCGCCGCGACATCGAGGAAATTTACCTGCGCTCGTCGCGCAAGCCGAGCGCAGTGGCGCTCGATTTCCGCGCCCAGCTCGCCGGCAACATGACCGCCAAGGCTCGGGTCCTGGCCCTGATCTCGCGCTATGGCGCCGACACGGTCAAGGGCGTGATGAAGAAGATCATCGACGACGGTGAGCGCGCTTTCCTGAAGAAGATGGCGACGCTGCCGGACGGCGTCTGGCGCGATCGCACCTACATCGAATGCTGCCGTCCGGGCGACCGCCAGGTGCACCGCGTGATGCTCACGTTGCGCAAAGCGAAGAACCGGCTCGTCTTCGAGAACGAGGGGACCGATCCGCAGGCGGGCGGCATCAACGCGACCTACTCGGGCTGGCGCGGCGCCATCATGGTGGCGCTGAACGAGCTCCTCTGCTGGGAGCAGTACTACGCGGTCGGTGGTGCGCTTCGCCATGTCGACTTCAATCCGACGCCCGGCACGCTCAACTGCGCGGACTTCCCGGCCTCGGTGTCCACGGCGCCAGTGCAGTGCATGGAGATCTCGCTCTATCCGGCCTACAACGTGCTCTCGAAGATGCTCTACCCCTCGCCCGAGCTGCGGCGCGACCTGATGTGCATCGGCGGCACGAGCCAGTGGCCGGCGACCATCTTCCGCGGCATCGATCAATGGGGCGAGCGCTATGGCTATCTGCTCGTCGATCCGATCGGCGGCGCGATCGGCGCCTTCTCGCATGCCGACGGCATCTCGACCGGCGGCCAGGCGCGAACGCCGATCTGCAAGCTGCCCAACGTCGAGCACACCGAGCAAAGCTTCCCGGTGCTCTTCCTCTATCGCAAGGAGATCGCCGACTCGGGCGGCGCCGGCAAGTTCCGCGGCGGGCTCTCGGCCGAGTCGTGCTTCATCCCGCACGGCACGGACCGCATCACGCACGACACACTCTCCTCGGGCAACGCCATTCCCACCTCGACCGGCATGATGGGCGGCTATCCGGGCGCGGTGAATCGCTACCGCTTCACGCGCGACTCCGACATCGCCGAGCGCATGCAACGCTCGGAGCTGGTGCGCGACATCGACGAAGTGAATGGCAAGCCGGAGACGCTCGGCCTGCGCCAGCAGGATTTCGCTCAGAACCCGACCGACGTCTATGCGGTCCTTTGGTCCGCGGCAGGCGGATTCGGCGACCCGCTCGAGCGCGATCCGGCGAAAGTCGAGGCCGACGTCGCCAACGGCGACGTGACCGAGAAGGCGGCGCTCGAGACCTACGGCGTCGTGCTCGGCGACGCGAGCGCGACTGAGCGACGCCGACACGAGCTCCGCGCCCGGCGGATCGAGGGCCATGCGAGCAACCGAGGCAAGCTCGACGGCAAGGTGAGCTTCCTCGCCACCGAGAACCTCGCCGTCTACGCGAACAAACGCTATGGCTGCGCGAAGTGCGCGACCGACCTCGGGCCCGTCAGCGATAACTACAAGACCTACTGCGTGCGGAACGACGTGCCGATCCAGGCCGCGAACCCGATCGTCGGCGATCCGGCGCGCTTCATCGACCCGGTACCGCAATTCCGGCAGTTGTGCTGCCCGGGCTGTGGGCTCCTGATCGAGAACGAAATCGCGGTCGCAGACGATCCGCTCCTGCGCGACGTGGAAATCGTATCCGGCTAAACAATAAATGGTGACAGTCACCATTTAATGGGCTTTCAGAACGTCAGCTACGAAGAGACGATGCGCCGCGCGCGCGAGATCGTGC
>JBHELS010000434.1:0-3153 GCA_046263015.1 Burkholderiales bacterium
AAATTGCGCCTCGGCATCCGCCCGCCGTTGGGCGCGCGCCGTTTGTGGATTGAGCGGGCACGATTCGTTTACCCACGCGCCGCCGCAGTCACCGTATACGCCGCTCGTGCTGAGATACACGACTCGGCGCGGCGGCCGCGGCCCGCGATCGAGCGCGGCGAGCAAATTGGTTGTGCGCGTATCGCGCTCGCCGCTGCCGGGCGGCGGCGCGCAATGTAAAAGCGCGTCCATGGCGGGCAGCGCCAAGGTCGCCGGCTGATCGAGGTCAAAACCGCTGCGACGCGATCGCGGCACGAGCCGGAAGCGCCGCTCGAGCTCGGGCGCGGCGCGTCGCGCGATGTCGCCGAAGCCGATGATGGAGAGCTCGTGCATCAGTCTATTTTATTCGCCGAGATACGCCTCGCGGACGCGCGCATTCCCGAGAAGCTCGGCCGAGCGCGCGGTGAGCGCGATGGCGCCCGACTCCATGACGTAGCCGCGCTGCGAGATCTCGAGCGCGAGGCGTGCATTCTGTTCGACGAGAAGGATCGTGACGCCCTGGCGAGCGATCTCCCGGACTAGCTCGAAGATCTTCGCCACCATCATCGGCGCAAGTCCCATCGACGGCTCGTCGAGGAGCAGCAGCCGCGGCCGCGTCATCAGCGCCCGCGCGAGCGCGAGCATTTGCTGCTCGCCGCCCGAGAGGGTGCCGGCGATCTGCCGGCGGCGCTCGGCGAGCCGCGGGAAGCGCTCGTACTGGGCGGCCGGATCGCCGCCGCCGTAGGCATAGGCGCCCATGGCGAGGTTCTCTGCCACGGTGAGCTGAGCGAAGATGCCGCGACCTTCGGGCACCATGACGAGTCCCTTTCGCGGCAGCTCGTGCACCGCCGCCCGGCTTATGTCTTCGCCGCAATAGCGAATGCTGCCGCTCTTCGAGGCGACGAGGCCGCAAATCGCCTTGAGCGTCGAAGTCTTGCCGGCGCCATTGGCGCCGATCAGGCAAACGAGCTCGCCTTCGGCAACCTCGAGCTCGACGCCGGCCACGGCGCGAATGCCGCCATAGTGGACGGCGAGCTGGCGTACCTCAAGCAGCACGCGGGCTGTCGCTAGGCCGCTTTATGCGGCGCTCCCAGGTATGCTTCGATGACTTTCGGGTCGCGCTGCACTTGCGCCGGCGCCCCTTCGGCGATTTTCTGCCCGTGGTCGAGCACCATCACCCGGTCGCAGACGTTCATCACAAGGCGCACGTCATGCTCGATGAGAAGCACCGTCATGCCCTCGTCGCGCAGGCGGCGGATCAATTTCCCGAGCGCGATTCGTTCTGCCGGATTCATACCCGCCGCCGGCTCATCGAGCGCAAGAAGGCGCGGCTCGGTGGCGAGCGCGCGGGCGATCTCGAGACGCCGCTGATCACCATAGGGCAGGCTGCCGGCGCGATCATTCGCGCGAGCGCGGATGCCGACGTAGTCGAGGAGCGAAAGCGAGCGCGCAACGATCTCGTGCTCTTCAGCGAGCGTACGCCGGTTGCGCAGCACGGCGCCGATAACGCCGGCATGCGTGCGGACATGCCGGCCGATCATGACATTTTCCAGCGCCGACAAATTGGCGAACAGGCGGATGTTCTGGAAAGTGCGCGCTATCCCGGCGGCGGCGATTTCGTGCGGTGCGAATCCGGTCCTGTCGCGGCCCTCGAAGAGGAAGTGGCCGGCATCGGGCGCGTAGACGCCCGTGAGCACGTTGAAGAGCGTCGTCTTGCCGGCGCCGTTGGGGCCGATCAAGCCGAAGATTTCGCCTCGTGCGATGCTGAAGGACACCTCTTCCAGCGCCTGCAAGCCGCCGAAGCGCTTGCCTGCACCGTTCACCTCGAGGAGCGCGCTCATGCGGCGTGCGCGGTGAGCTCTCGCTTGCGCACCGCGGAGGGCAGAAGACCGGCCGGGCGGAAAAGCATAATGAGGACGAGCGCGAGCCCGAAGAGCAGCATGCGGATCACCTCGGGATCGATGATCGAGCGGCCAAAGAGCGCCTGCTGTGCGGGTTCGACCGTCCAACGCAGCACCTCCGGCGTGAACGAGAGAAGCAATGCGCCGAGGATCACGCCCCAGATATTGCCCATGCCGCCCAGCACTACCATGGAGACGACCATGATCGACTCCACCAGTACAAAGCTCTCAGGCGAGATGAACGCCTGGATCGCCGCGAACATGCCACCCGCGACGCCGCCGAACGTGGCGCCCATCGCGAAGGCGAGGAGTTTCATGTTGCGCGTATTGATGCCCATGGCGCGTGCCGCGATCTCATCCTCACGAATCGCTTCCCAGGCGCGCCCGATTCGCGAGTTCTGCAGCCGCAGGTTGACGACGATGACGCCGAGCACCACGAGCACGAGCAAGTAGTAGTACTTGATCGGACCGCTGAACTCGAGGCCGGCGAAGGTTTCGCTGCGCGCAAAGCTGAACGCGCCGATGTGGAAGGGATCAATGCGCGCGATGCCCTGCGGCCCGTTAGTGATGTTCTCGGGGCGCGAAAGGTTGTTGAGGAAGATGCGTACGATCTCGCCGAATCCGAGCGTGACGATGGCGAGGTAGTCGCCGCGAAGCTTGAGCGTCGGCGTGCCGAGGAGCACGCCGAAGAGCGCCGCGACGCCCGCGCCGATCGGCAGAATGATCCAGAAGGGCAGGTGCAGGTTGAAGTGCGGGCTTGCAAGGAGCGCATAGGTGTAAGCGCCGACCGCGTAGAAAGCGACGTAGCCGAGGTCGAGGAGCCCGGCAAAGCCGACGACGATGTTGAGGCCAAGGGCAAGCAATATGTAGAGGATGGCGTAGTTGGTGATACGCACCCAACTTGTGCCGACTTGCGCGAGCGCGAAGGGCAGGGCCGCAAGCGCGAGCCCCACGAGGAGGCCGCCCGCCCAGCGCACCTCGCGCGAGCTGCGCCAGTCCTTCACGCTCGCTCCCCGACGCGTTCGCCAAGGAGGCCCGAAGCCCTGAAAACAAGCACCAGGATGAGCACGATGAAGGCGAACACGTCCTGATTATTCGAGCCGAAGAGCACGTAGTTGCCGCCCGCCTCGCAGTCGGCGATGCGCGGCGCGAGTGCCTCATAGGCACACAGGTTGGTGAAGTCGCCGATGTAGCCCGCGCCGAGCGCCTCGACGACGCCGAGCAGCACACCGCC
>JBHELS010000435.1:0-2882 GCA_046263015.1 Burkholderiales bacterium
CCGGTGAAGCGCACCGCCAGCGACTGGTGCACGCCGCCGCCGATCTCGTACTCGGTGGTCGTGCGGTAGGCGCCGTTCTCGATCAGGCTCGCCTTCGCGGTGGTGCCGCCCATGTCGAACGAGATCACGTTCCGCTCGCCAAGCTGCTCGGCGAGCGTCGCCGCCGCGATCACGCCCGCCGCCGGGCCCGACTCGACGATCGCGTGCGGCCGCTCGCCCGCCGCCTCCGGCGACATCACGCCGCCGGCGGAATTCATGATCAGGAGCTTCTTCGGATCGTGCTTTCGCGCCGCGAGCTCTTTGGAGAGGTTCTTCGTATAGGTGGAAAACACCGGCTTGAGATAGCCGACCAGGACCGCGGTACTGGTGCGCTCGAACTCGCGGAACTCGGGGATCACGTCAGCGGACGCTACGACCAATTTAAGCGGGAAGCGCTTGGCGAGGAAGTCGCGCAGCTTGTGCTCGTGCGCCGCGTTCAGGTAGGAGAAGAGCAGCGCGATGACCACCGACTCGGCGCGCGTGGCTTCCACGACCTCGGCGATCCGCTCGAGCTCTGAGTCTGCTAAGGGCACGACCACAGAGCCGTCCGAGGCGACGCGCTCGCGCACCTCGATGCACAGTCGCCGCGGCACGAGCGGCTTCGCTTTCTCCGCTTTCAGGTCGTAGAGCGACGGGCGGCGCTGGCGCGCGATCTCGAGGATGTCGCGGAAGCCCTCGGTGACGATGAGCGCCGTGCGCGCGCCGCGTCCCTCGAGCACGGAATTCGTCGCGACCGTGGTGGCGTGCAGGATGCGATGAACGTCCGCCGCGCGCAGCTTCTCGGTAACCCGGCCCAGCGCATTGACGAAGCAGTTCTCCAGCGCCGCCGGCGTGGTGTCGACCTTGTGCTCGGCGACGATGGTCCCGCGTTCGTCCATGAGCACGACGTCGGTGAAGGTGCCGCCGATGTCGATGCCGACGCTGTATTTCACAGCTTTGCCGCCAACTGCAGCGCCTCGTCTACCAGCGGGGCGGGGTAATCGCGCCGCGCCGCCGTCTCGGTGACCTTGCCGTCGGCGAGGTCGACCGCGAGGCGCTCGGCGCTGCGCTTGGCGGGCTCGCCGAAGCCGCCGGCGCCGGCGGTCTGGCAGCGCAACACCTCGCCGGCGTTGAATTCCAGCGGGCCGCCCTTGCTGGGCAGCCGTTGCGCGCCGTTGTGCGGATTCTTCGCGTGCAGGCCGAGCGCGCCGGGCTTGCCGCCGCCGAGCGCCCAGGGCTGGAAGAGATGGCGATCGGCGTGCGCGATGAAGCCGGTGTCGGCGAGCATGCGGAAGTCCTTGCGCGTCGCCGTGCCCCCGCGGAATTCGCCGGCGCCGCCGCTGTCGGGCACGAGCTCGTAGCGTTCGATGCGGATCGGGTATTCGCTCTCCAGAACCTCGGTGGGAAGGTTGGGAATGTTGTTGGTGTTGATCTGCACCGCGTCCATGCCGTCGTGCCCCTGGCGCCCGCCCATGCCGCCACCGAGCCCGTCGATGCAGATGTAGCGCCGGCCGCGGATCGGATCGTGGCCGTGCAGGTTGACGGTGGTGGTGCCATGGCCGCAGGCGGTGACGCGGTCCTCGATCACTTTCGACATGGCGCCGAGCAGCAGGTCGGCGAGACGCTGGCAGGTGGTGCCCCGCCCGCCGACCGGAGCGGGCGGCCTCGGATTGACGATCGAGCCTTCGGGCGCCTGGATCTTCACCACGCGCTCGAAGGCGGCGTTGGACCAGAGCTCGGGATCGAGCGTCGCCTTGAGCGCATAGGCCACGGTGGCGAAGAGCGCCTCGTAGACGCAGTTCACTCCGCCGGTGCGCTGGGCGCTCGAGCCCGCGAAGTCGAACACCATGTGCGCCTGCGGCTTGTGCTTGATGGTGAGCTTCACCTTGAGCGGCACCGGGCCGGGCACATGCGAATCGTCGTCGAGCTGGTCTTCGAAGCTCCAGCTGCCCTCGGGCAGCTCCTTGATGCGGCTCCGGATCCAGCGCTCGTTGTAGTCGAGCGTGCCGTCGATCAGCTTGCGAAAGCGCTTCACGCCGTATTTGCGCGCCAGCTCCTGCAGGCGGCGTATGCCGACCTGGTTGGTCGCCACCTGCGCGCGCAGATCCGCCGGGCGGTCCTCGGCGAAGCGCATGTTGAGGAGAATGAACGAGAAGAGGTTCTCCTGAAGCTTGCCCTCGCTCATGATCTTCATCGGCGGGATGCGCAGGCCTTCCTGATAGATCTCGGTGCAGCCCTCGGTCATCGCCGCCCCCGGCTTCATGCCGCCGACGTCCGGCCAGTGGCCCATGTTGGCGACGAAGCCGATCAGCTCCTTGCCGACAAACACGGGCGAGGCCACGGTGACGTCGGCGAGATGCGTGCCGCCGCCGTTGTACGCGTCGTTGGCGAGGAACGCGTCCCCGGGGCGGAGCGTCTTCTTCGGATAACGTTTCAATATGTGGGTGATGGCGGAGAGCAGCGCCCCAAGGTGCATCGGGATGTGCTCGGCCTGCGCGATGAGCCGCCCCTCGGCGTCGAAGATCGCCGTCGAGGCGTCGTGGCGCTCCTTGATGTTGGTCGAGTACGCGGTGCGGATCAGGAGCGCGCCCATTTCCTCGGAGATCGAGAGCAGCGCGTTCGAGAAGACTTCGAGGGCGACGGCGTCGGTCTGTTTCGCCATGGACGGTCCTTGCCTAAGGCAGGCGAATTGAACTACGCTTTCCCTATCCCGTAGTAGTTTTCATGATCGCGAAAACTCTTCGAGCGTCAGGCGCGACCCCGGTAGAGCTCGCCATCACCGGCGGCATCATGCTGTTGGTGCTGTGGCTGGTGCTCTATCCCACCGCGTGGCTCGGCTGGGCGGCGTTCCACAAGGGCGCGCC
>JBHELS010000436.1:0-5682 GCA_046263015.1 Burkholderiales bacterium
GCGCGAAAGACGCCGCCGTTGATGCCGACGTCTTCGCCGAGCACCACCACTCGATCGTCGTCCTCCATTGCGCGCGCGAGCGCGAGATTGACGGCTTCAACCAGCGTGATGCTCGACATCGCGCTCCTCTTCTTCTTTTGCGGCCTCGGCGGCCTGCCAGGCGTATTGCCGCGGCAGTCTCGCGTAGAGGTGCTCGAACATCTGCTCGGGCGCGGGCGGCGGCGTATCGAGATACGCCTGCACCACCTTCTGCACCTGCGCCTGCGCCTCGCGCGCGAGCGCTTGCTCGTCCGCTTGCGCCCAGGCGCCCTTCGCGTGCAGCCAGTTGCGAAGGCGCAGGATCGGCTCTTCCTTCCATTGCGCGGCCAGCTCTTCGGCGCTGCGATAGCGGGTCGCATCGTCGGCGGTCGTGTGGTCGCTCAGTCGATAGGTCATCGCTTCGACGAGCGTGGGTCCACCGCCCGCGCGCGCCTTCTCCACGGCCCGCCCGGCCGCGTCGCGCACGGCGACGAGGTCGTTGCCGTCGAGCTGCTCGCAGGCGATGCCTGCGGCGATCGCCTTTTGCGCAAGCGTTTGCGCCGCGCTCTGCATACGGCGCGGAACGGAGATCGCGTACTGGTTGTTGATGACGACGACGACGAGCGGCAGGTTCCAGGCGCCCGCGGCATTGATCGCCTCGTAGAAGTCGCCCTTCGAGGTGGCGCCGTCGCCGCACATGGCGAGCGCGACCCGCGGCTCGCGCCGCAGCTTCATTGCGTAGGCGACGCCGGCCGCGTGCGGCAGCTGGCTCGCGATCGGCACATTGAACGGAAAATCATGCGGCGATTCCGGGAACACGTTGCCGCGCTCGTCGCCGCCCCAGTAAAGGAGCGTGCGATGCGGCGAGACGCCGCGCAGCATGAGGATGCCGCTCTCGCGGTAGCTCGGTAAAAGCACATCGTTCGGCGCGAGCACCGCGCCGATGCCGGCGTCGATCGCCTCTTTTCCCAAGGTCGAGGCGTAGGTGCCGATCTGGCCGGTTCGCTGCATGGCGATCGCTTTTGCGTCGAGCGCGCGCATCAATACCATCGCGCGGTAATCGGGCACGAGCGAACGCGGATCGGCGGCGAAGGAAGGAAGAGCTGCGGTTTCCCGGCCCAGCGGGTCCAAGTACCGGGTGAACCGTATCTCGAAGGTGGCGGCGACGGTCATCGGCGTCCCTTTCGCACGGCGGCGTCCCTTGTGAGGCCGCGCGCCGCTCGGTTACAGGTGAGGTCGATTATGCGCCCAACGTGACGAGCTTGCACCGCGCGCAGTCTGATCCGCGCGGCCGCACGCTTCTTGCGCGCGGCTGTCCTCTACGCGGACCAATGCCCGTGCGCGTAGTCCGATTGGACCGATGCGCAATTCGGGGTCAGGACCGTAATTATTTGGCGGTCGCCGTCGCGTTGCGGCGAAGCAGAAAAGAGCTCGGCCCCGCTTGCGCGAGGCCGCTTTCCAAGCTTAGGTCTTGGCGTCCTTCGGGATGAACTTGAGCGCGACGCCGTTATTGCAGTAGCGAAGCCCGGTCGGCTGCGGGCCGTCATCGAAGAGATGCCCGTGGTGTCCGCCGCAGCGGATGCAGTGATACTCGGTGCGCGGATAGATGAGGTAATAGTCCTTCTTCTTCTCGAAGACGCCCGGGATCGTGGTGAAGAAGCTCGGCCAGCCCGTGCCCGACTCGAACTTCATCGCCGAGGTGAAAAGCGGCAGCCCGCAGCCAGCGCAAGCGAAGACGCCATCGCGCTTCTCGTCGTTAAGCGCGCTCGTGCCTGCGCGCTCGGTGCCCTCCTCGCGCATGACGTGGAAGCTTTCCGCCGGCAAACGCTTTTTCCACTCCTCCTTGGCGAGCTTCATCGGCTCGCTCGGCGAGGGCACGGTGGCTCCGGTGGGCAGGAAGGACTTCCAGTTCTTTTGCAGCTCCTCGACGCCTTTCATATTCGCGGCTGGGGCGGCGCTCGCCTGGCGCGCAAAGGCCGCGAGTCCCAGGGCTTTCAAAAGGGTGCGCCGTTCCATTCGGGTCTCCTTTCAGGATGCGTTCCCGCCTTGGTCGGGCGGCGGGAACGTTCCTGACAGTCTACAGCGGGAGATGGAAGCGGATCGAGACCCCGGCGGGCGCTGCCGGATACACCGGCACGGCGACAGGCTCGGGCTGCACGATCACCGGCGCCGCGTAGTACGGATATGCGACCGGGGGAGGCGGCGCATATACGACTCGCGGCGCCGGGACGACGACGGGCGCGGGAGCGTAGTAGTGGCGGTGGTGCTTGTGCTTGTAGTAGCCGTAGGCGGGCGCCCAGTGCGGCGGATCGGCGAGCGCGGCGCCGGAGAAGGCAAGTACCGCGGTGGTGGCGAGGGTGAAGAGCGTCTTCTTCAGCATGGTCGACTCCATTTGCATGTGGCGATGGCGCATTTCACGCCCGAGCGAGCGAGAAGTGAACGCGCAAAGTGCAACAGCTGTAACAGCGTGTTAACTTGCCGCCGCCTGGAGGACCCATGACCCGTGCATTGATCGCGCTCATCGCGGCGTTCGCTGCGAGCCCTGCCGTGGCGCAAGACGCCTATCCGTCGAAACCCATCACGATGATCGTCCCCTTTCCGCCGGGCGGCGTCGCCGACATCGTCGGCCGGCCGCTCGCCTCGGTGATGCAGAAGTCACTCAAGCAGCCGGTGGTCGTCGTCAACCGCACCGGCGCGGGCGGCGCGGTCGGCATGGCGGCGGTCGCGAAGAGCGCGCCTGATGGCTATACGATCTTGATGGGGCTTTCTTCCATCTCGATCTTCCCGGTATCCGACCGGATCAACGGCAAGGAACCCACCTACGAGATGAGCGACTTCGCGCCCATCGCCCTCGTCACCGCCGATCCGACCGTGCTCGTCGTGCGTAGTGACAGTCCCTACAAGACGCTGAAAGACTTCGTTGCTGCCGCCAAAGCGAAGCCGGGGAAGATCAACTATTCGTCATCGGGCGTGTATGGGACGCTGCATGTGGCGATGGAGATTTTTGCCAATGCCGCGGGCATCCAGCTCTTCCACGTGCCTTACCAGGGCGGCGGGCCGGCGGTGACGGCGCTCCTCGCGGGACAGGTAGAAGCGTCGGCGCAGGGGCCGGCGGCGGTGATCGGACACATCAAGGGCGGCAAGATGCGCGCGCTCGCGAATTGGGGCACGGAGCGCCTGAAGCTGCTGCCTGAGATCCCGACCTTCAAGGAGCAGGGCTACGACGCCGAGTTCTACATCTGGTCGGGCATGTTCGCGCCCGCGGCCACGCCCGCGCCGGTCGTCAATCGTCTGCGCGAGGCGGTGAAGGAAGCGGCGAACTCGCAGGAGTTCCGCGGCGCCATGGAAAAAGTGCAGACGCCCGTGGCGTATCTCGATGCGCCGCAGTTCAAGACGTACTGGGAGCGCGACGCAGCGCGCCTCAAAACCGCGCTCGAGAAGATCGGCAAGGTGGAGGAGAAGCAGCCCGGAAAATAGTTCGGGCTCCGTCCCCGAATTATTTGCGCCGCTTTTTCTTCAGGCGCGCGAGCTTCTCGAGGAGCGCGCGCGGCTTGCGGTATTGGCCGAGGACGCCGACGCGTCGCTCGAACGGATCGCGGCGGGTCACGGCCCTGAGATGGTGCCCGTTCACCAGCTTGAAGTGGCGGATCTCGTCCAGCTTCTCGCCGACCACCCAGCAATCCTTCGTGCCGCTCACCCAGACGGACGGCGCCATGCGCCGCAGGTCGAAGGGCACCGAGTATTCGCGCAGTGTTTTGTGCGCGCGACCGTTGTAGTACTCGTGGAAATACGACATCGCGAGCTCGCGCAGGCTGCGGTACACCGGGTCGCGCCAGCGAAGGCCGATGCCGTTGGTCTTCGAAATCGCACCCCAGCAGCCATTTCGCTTGAAGAGCGCGACGACATGGTCGAAGTCCTGCTCGGCACGCATGTCGAGAAGTAGCGGCGGCTCGCCGTGCACCCAGAGCGCCGCCGCAGCCAAGAGCGCCCCCTCGATGCAATGCGCGCGGCCCGTGCGGATCACCTCGCGCACCGTGCGGCAGCTCTCGCCGTCGTGCTCGAAGTTCTGCTTGAGGCAAAGGAGATGCGCCTGGATCTTCTGCGGCGTGTCGAGGCGTCGCAGTACGGCAAGCTCGCGCGGCGTCAGGCCGAAATCGGACGCGCGGGCAAAGCGCTTCACCGCCATGGCAGAAAAAATATAACGCCCGCGCGCCGGCGGCAAACGGCCACGCAACTGCCTGATTTACATCAGGCGCGGCTCAGGCAAGGAGGATCGCGACCAGCCCGAGCGTGATGCCGGCGAGCCACAGCGCGTCCCAGAATCTAGCGTCCATGGCCTAGTTCCATGCGCCGCCGAGGGCCCGTACGAGAGCGACCGTGCTCAGGTACTGCGCGGAGCGCACCTGCAGCGCCTCGCGCCGGTTGCGCAGCTCGCTCCTCTGCGCATCGAGCAGATCGAGCTGGCTTACGTAGCCATTGCGATAGCGCACTTCGGAGAGCGCGGTAGAGCGGCTGGCGGAGCTGACGGCGCGCTCCTGCGCCTCGGCCTGCTCGGCGAGCAGCCGCAGCGCGGCGAGCTGGTCCTCGACGTCGCGAAACGCGACCAGCACCTGCTCGCGGTAGCGCGCGATGGCTATGTCGAAGTCCGCGCCCGCGGCCTCGATGCCGGCCTTGCGGCGGCCGCCGTCGAAGATCGGCAGCGCGCCGAGGAGGCCCAGGCCCCAGGCGCGGGAGGACCATTTGAAGAGATCGCTGAGATCAGGCGACGCGTAGCCCGCGGTGGCGGTCAGCGCAATGCTCGGAAACCATGCGGCCTTCGCTACGCCAACGCGCGTCTGCGCGGCGATGAGCGAGCTCTGTGCCGCCGAGACGTCCGGGCGGCGGGTCAGCACCGTGCTCGGCACGCCCGCCGGAATCGTCGGCAGCGCCGTGGTCCATTCGCGATCCTCGAGCGCGAAGGTGGACGCGGGCTCGCCGACCAGCACGGCAAGCGCATGCTCGAGCTCGGCGCGGCGCCGATCGAGCGCGAGCGCATCGGACTCGGTCGCTGCGACCTCGGTGCGGGCGCGCGCGACATCGAGCTCGGCGACGTCGCCGGCGCGATAGCGCCGGTCGGTGAGCGCGAGCGTCTCGCGATAGGCGGCCACCGTGCTGCGCACGAGGGCGCGCTCCGCATCGAGCGCGCGCAGCGCGATATACGTCTGCGCCACCTCCGCCTGCACGAGGAGGCGCGTGCTCTGCAGCAGGCCCTGGCTCGCCTCGGCGTCGAAGCGCGCCGCGCTGCTCGCCTGGCGCAGGCGGCCGAAGAGATCGACCTCGTACGAGAGATCGGCTCCCGCCGTGATCAGGCTGCGCGCCGGCCCGCCGACGCCGTTGACGATGCCGCCCGCGCGCGCCGCGCTCGCGCTGACGTCGACCTGCGGCTTGCGCGCGGCGTCGCTTGCGCGCACGAAGGCACGCGCCTGCGTGAGCCGTGCCGCGGCGACGCGAATGCTGGTGTTGTTGCGGTCCGCGCGCTCAACGAGCTCGTCGAGCACGGGATCCGAGAACGCCTTCCACCATTCGCCGCGCGGCTGCGCTTCCGCGGGCGCGGCAACGGTGAAGCTCGCGCCTTCCCGGAAGGCTTCCGGCGTCGGCGGCAGCGCCGCCGGGTCGATCTTCGGC
>JBHELS010000437.1:0-7041 GCA_046263015.1 Burkholderiales bacterium
CCGCGATCCGATCGCGCGTGAGGCCGAGGTCGCGAAGGCGCTTGACCTGCGCGCCGCCTCGCGCGAGGACCACCGGCGCTCTGCCTTTGAGGCAGGCGCGCCGAGCGCGACGCAGAATGGAGCGTCCGAGAGTCCTCGTAGTCGACCACAGCGCGGACATGCGTGAAGATGCTGCTCGAGCTCCTCGGCTACGATGCACGAGCCTTCGGCGTCTTGCTTACCGACATCTTCATGCCGGGCAACCGAAGCGATTGAGACCATCGCGCGTTTCAACGCGGGCTGGCCGGGCGTATGCGTAATCCGGCCGCGGCGCGCGCGAAGCGCGACTGCCTTAAGGCAGCGCTGCAAATCGGCGCCGAAGCCGCGCTCAGTAGGGCAGTTCGCGACTCGCTCGGTCAAGGTTCTGTGTATTTTGGCGGCGCGCCGCCGCAATGCTGCAACGCTCCGCTATGCTCCCTTGTCGCGCGTCCGCGCGGCGTTTATCCACGATTTCGAGGGAAAGGGAGCATCGATGATCCAGCAGCAGCAGACGTATTTTCTGGAGCTCTATCGCGCCGGCCTGCGCGCCGCCTCCGACATGGCCAAGGCTTCGATAGAGAACGCGCAGCGCCTGCATGCCCAGCAGGTCGATGCGCTCCGCCAGGCGCTCGATACCCACAGCCAGTCCGCCCGCCGTGTCACCGAGGCGCATAGCCTTACCGATCTCCTTGCTCTGCAGGTTCAGCTCGCCGGCGCGCAGGCCGAGCAGGCAGCCGACCTCTGGACGCGCGCCTGGCGCACCGCCAGCGAAACCCAGGTTGCCATGCTCGGCCAGGTGCACAGCCAAGTCGGCCAACTGAGCGACCGCGTGCGCGAGACGTACTCGGCCGCCACGCGCGTGGTCGAAAACGCCGTCAATAACGGCGCGCCGAACGAGGACCAGCGCCGCAGCGCCTAGCGATCACGGCAGCTCGCAGTGCCATTCCTGCACGGCGCCGAAGGCGCCGCGCGCACTGTCGACCCTTTCGAACCCGCGTAGGCGGAAGGCGAGGATCGAAAAACCGAGGAGCACGGGCTCGTAGAGCTCCGGAATGAGCTCGCCCTTGGTCGAGTCCGTCGGCCGCAGCGTCGCGACGGCATAGCGCTCGCCGTCGATCTCTATGGAATGCGTCGTCAACTGTCCGGTGTAGCGCGGACCGTTGACAACATCGCGCCAGACGAGCCGCCGGCCTCGGGTCCGCAAAAGCGCCACCTTCACTAGCATGTATATATTTACAGTAGCATGCGGTATGCCGGTTGCTCCAGCCGTGCCATGGCTACCAAGCTCGAGAAGACGCTGAAGCGCGAGGTGACGATTGGTGGCAAGCCGTTCGTCGTCTCGCTCGCGCCCGAGGGCCTCAAGGTGGTCGGCAAAGGCCGCCGCAAAGGCCTCGAGCTCTCTTGGGCGGACCTCGTGTCGGGCGATGCGGCGCTCGCGACCGCGCTCAACGCTTCGGTAGCGCAGGGTTTGGTGCTCGAGCCTTCGCGGAGCAACGACCGAGCGCGCAAGCGGCTCGCGAAACGCCGAAAATCCGACGCTAGCCGAAACGCTTAGCGCTTGATCGACGCGAGAATGGAGAGAAGCGCCGCCGTGTCGGCGGGTTTTTCGAGGTAGTGGTCGAAGCCGACCTGCTCGGCGACCCGGCGGTCGGTGTAATCGCGCCAGACCCCGGATATGGCGATGAGAAGCGGCCGCCGCACATCGGTGAAGCTCTCGCGAATCGCCTGCGCGACCGCGAAGCCGCTCATTTCAGGCAGCGCCACATCGAGAATGACCGCGTCCGGGCGCACGATGCGCACCGCCGGCAGGACATCCTTGCCGTTGGTCGCGCTGTGCACCACATAGCCTTCCGCTTCCAGAAGCGCGGCTAGCGTCGAGACAATGTCGCGATCGTCGTCGGCGATCAGTACACGCAGCGGCCGCGTAGCCTGCCGCCGTTCGGTCGAAACGTGGACGGATTGCTGCGCCATGGGTTTAGCGTACCCGGGGTACGCGATCCTCGTTGCGCCGCAGCGCAGCGCCGCCCGGACTGTCGTCGCGCAGCGCCGGTACAGCGCTTGCTCCTACTTGCGCTCGTGGCCACTTCGGCCATGGCAATCTAGGAGGACATGGCCCATGGTCCCTAATCTTTTTCAGAACAAAGGCGTGCCGCTCGCGAAGCAACGTTTCACGTGGCGCGATCTCGTGCAAAAGCCGATCAGCAAACTCGATGACGACGCCTACACGCGCGTGCGCATCATCCTGCTGAACGGTCTCGAGCACGAGGCGTTTCGCTTCTCGCACGCCTGCGCGCGCATGAATAAGCCGTTGCAGCAAGCACTTGCGGATATTCGCATCGTCGAGCATCACCAGGCGACGCTTATCAACTGGCTGATCGGGCCGGACCACTCGCCGCTCGAGACGACCATTGCCTATGAGCAGGTGGCGATCGACGTGACGGCGGCGGTGGCGCAGAACGAGCCCGACGAATATCTCGCGCAGGTCTACCGCTTCGGCCTCCTCGAGGACTTTGACCATATGTACCGGTACTCGGCGCTCCTTGACCGGCTCGAAGGCAAGGACGCGAACAATATCCTGCAGAGCTTCACCGACATCCTGCCCGGCCGGCCGACGATCGAAGAGCATCGCGCGCCGCAGGACAATCTGCGCCGTCCGTACGACCGGCGAAAGGCGGCGCCGCTTTCCAAGCTGCACGCCCTCACCATCATGGCGGGCGAGCAGCAGACGCACAACTTCTACATGAACATCGGCCCGATGTACGCCGATCCGGTGGCGCGGCAACTCTACGCCGAGATCGCCTCCATAGAGGAGCAGCACGTGACGCAGTACGAGTCGATCATCGACCCGGAGGAGACCTGGCTCGAGAAATGGCTGTTGCATGAGGTGTGCGAGGTCTACAACTACCACGGCGCCATGCAGCAGGAGACGAATCCCCGCATCAAGGCAATCTGGGAGCGCTTCCTCGATTATGAGCTTGGCCATATGCACGCGGTCGCGGCGCTCTTCAAGAAGCATGAGAAGCGCGACCCGCTCGAGCTCCTCCCGGAGACTTTGCCCGAGCCGATCCCATTCGACACGCAGCGCGAATTCGTGCGCGAGACCCTCGCCGCGGAAATCGATCTTCGCGCGAACGGCACCGAGATCGTCGCAAAAGAGAAGGAGAGCGCGGTTTCGCGCGAATACCGCAAGGCGGTGAATGCCGATGGATCGCCCTCGGAGACGGTCGCCGCGGGCTACAGGTGGGCGCCCGGCTCGGAACTCAAACTCAAGGCGGCATAGAAAGGAAAGCGATGAACCAAAGCGGAATGCAGGTCGCCCGGGATGCGGGCGCGGCGATGCTCGAGACTATGGACATGGTGAAGCCCAAGCGCGGCAATGAGCGCGAGCTCGCGAAGCTTCGCATGGAATACGCTAAGGAGGCCGATCCGGTGGGGACGCTGCCCGATCCGAACATGGGCGGCCCCGCCGCACTCCTCATGGACAAGCTTGGCGAGCGCCTCGCCTTCGAGCGAAGCGGCACGCGCCTCTACGACGCGCTGATCGCCAAGTGCGAGGCGGACGCGTCGGCCGGCCTGCCGCTCAAGGATCTGCAGCACATCCGCGATGAAGAAGCGAAGCATTTCGCGCTCGTCGGCGCCGCGATCCAGTCGCTCGGCGGCGATCCGACCGCCCAAACGCCCTGCGCCGACGTCGCCGGCGTCGAAGGCATGGGCCTCATGCAGGTGCTCTCGGATCCGCGCACGAACGTCGCGCAAGGCCTGCACGCGATTCTCGTGGCGGAGATGACCGATAACGTCGCCTGGGAGGAGTTGATCGAGCTGACCATGCAGGTTGGCAACGACGACCTCGTGGCTCGCTTCAGCAAGGCGCGCGATGAGGAGCAGGAGCACCTCGAGAAAGTGCAGGCCTGGTACAAGGAGGCGACGCTAGCCCAGCTCGGACTAGGAGGTCAGTAGCGGCGCGTCTCGCGATCGACTGCGCGGCGTCCGCAGCCCGCGCTGCCGTAGCGCTCGCGCCGGCGGCGCGAGCGGGTGCGTCGTCGATCGACGAGCTCCGGGTAGCCGAAGAGCCAGCCCTCATCGTCCAGCTTGCGGAGCTTCGCGGGATCGATTTCAACGAACACGCCGCGCGCGTGCACCATTTGCGGATCGAGCTCGACCGCCACGCGCCCGGCGCGCACGACGAGCGTCGAAGCCGTGCTCACGTGACGGCGGCCGGCGTTGATGATGTGATAGACGAGTGGCCGCCGCGATTCGCCTTTCCTTCGTTCGGCGCTCAAGGTTCCAGCAGCACGTCCATCGCGCAAGCCACGATATCCGCGGGCGGCGCTTCGCGAGCGGCCAGCCAGCCGTTGACCTTGTCGCGCGAGACGCCGAGAAAGACCGCGAGGCGCTCATGGCCGCCAAGCATCTCGGCCGCACGACTGAGCACTGCGTTGGCGCGAATAGCCTCCATGAGGAGGCTCGTGCAACAAACATTCCGCGGCGCGCGATCCAGACAGCCCACGGTGGAAAGCGCTAGCGCCCGCGTCCGGTGTCGCTCGAGCGTCGCCCCCGGCTACGAGGTGGCTTGCTGCTGTAATTCCGCCGGCGCGGCGGTGTTTGGCGCCGGTCGACGAGTTCCGGATATCCGAATATGTAGCCGTCGTCGTCGAGCGTGCGCAGCTTCCTTGGGTCGATCTCCACGAATACTCCGGTGGCCTGCACCATGCGCGGATCCAGTTCGACCGCGACGCGGCCCTCGCGCAGGACGAGCGTCGAGGCCGCGCTGACCTGGCGCCGCCCCTCGTGGATGATGTGGTAGACGACCGGCTTACGCGTCATGCCCGTCTTTCAGCGCCTCGAGGAGCTGTGAGATCTCAAAGGGCTTGCGTAACGTGTGCTTCACCCCGAGCTCGCGCGCCACGGCGAGGTAGTCCACTCCCGGTCGCCCGGACATCGCGATCACCCGGATGTCCGGAAATTGCCTACGCAGTGCTGCAACCGTTTCAATGCCGCCCATCTCTGGCATGAACATGTCGGTGACCACCGCATCTACGGGGTGTCCATTGAGAGTGCTGAGCGCCTCGCGGCCGTTCTGGGCCGTGAGGACCTGGTGCTCATGCAGCTTGAGCGCGAGACGCAGGTACTCCCGCAACTCGGCGTGGTCCTCGATGACGAGCACTCGCATGAGGTCACCATCGCAACCGCCGTACCGCGATTCGTGTCGGTGATCGGCGACAGCGGGCCAATGTGACACGACTGTTAAATAAGGGCGCCGCGATATGCCGCCTGTTGGCCACGCCCTACGATGAGCCGGCCTAACCAACACTCAGTCGGGAGACGTCATGGGCGGTTCCATACTCGTAGTCGAAGACGAAGCAGCGATCCGGGATCTGCTGGCGGCCAATCTTCAGCGCGCCGGCTATAAGGTGATGACGGCCGGGGATGTGCCGCAGGCCGAGGCGCTGGTGCGCGAATCGCGGCCCGATCTCGTGCTGCTCGACTGGGTGCTGCCCGGCATCCCGGGGCTCACCTTCGCGCGCCGCCTGCGCGGCGACCAGCGTACGAAGGACATCTCCATCGTGCTGCTCTCGGCACGGGCCGAAGAGCAGGACAAGGTGACGGCGCTCGAGAGCGGCGCCGACGACTACGTCACCAAGCCGTTCTCGGCGCGCGAGCTCCTCGCGCGCATCAAGGCGGTGATGCGTCGCCGCGCGCCGCAGCTCGCAGACGACGTGGTCGAGATCGCGTGCCTGCGCATCGATCCGGCGGCGCACCAGGTCACCGCGGGCGACAAGCCGATCGACCTCTGGACGACGGAATTACGCCTGCTGCATTTCTTCATGACGCACCCCGGACGGGTCTTCTCGCGCGCGCGGCTCCTCGACGAGGTCTGGGGCGAGCACGTGTTCGTCGAAGAGCGCACGGTCGATGTACACATCCGGCGGCTGCGCCAGGCGCTCGCGCCGACCGGGCACGACAAGCTGATCGAGACCGTACGCGGCACCGGCTATCGCTTCAAGCCGGATCTGCAGACGGCGAACATCGCGGCCTAGAGCGTCGTTCCCGCAAAGGCGGGAATCCATGAATCAGAACAGACTGGACCCCCGGTTTCGCGGGGGCGACGAGCTGCGCGCGTCACTACTCGACGGTGACCGACTTTGCGAGGTTGCGCGGCTTGTCGACGTCGTTGCCGCGGATGAGCGCGGCGTGGTAGGCGAGGAGCTGCAGCGGCACCGTGGTGACGATCGGCGAGAGCACGCCCGCATCATCGTGCAGCGGCACGAGATGCACGCCCTCGCCGTTCGAGAGCCCGGCGTTCGCGTCCGCCAGCACGTAGAGCTCGCCGCCTCGCGCGCGCACTTCCTGGAGGTTCGACTTGAGCTTGTCGAGGAGCGCGTCGCGCGGTGCGATGGCGACGACCGGCATGTTGCGGTCGACGAGCGCGAGCGGGCCATGCTTCAGCTCGCCGGCGGCATACGCCTCGGCATGGATATACGAGATTTCCTTCAGCTTGAGGGCGCCTTCCATCGCGATCGGGTAATGCACGCCGCGGCCGAGGAAAAGCGCGTGCTGGCAGCGGGCGAACTTCGCCGCCCAGTCCGCCATCTCCGGCTCAAGGCGCAGCGCGTTCGCCACCCAGTTCGGGAGCTGCCGCAGCGCCTCGAGCAATTGCACTTCGCGCACGCGCGCGAGGCGCGCGCGCACCTTGGCGAGCACCATCGCGAGGACGAAGAGCGACGAGAGCTGCGCCGTGAACGCCTTGGTCGAGGCGACGCCGATCTCCGGCCCGGCGCGCGTCAGGAAGCGGAGCTGCGCCGCGCGGATGAGCGCGGACTCCGGCACGTTGCAGATGGCAAGCGCGTTCGCCTGTCCCAGGGCGCGCGCATGGTGGAGCGCAGCGAGCGTGTCGGCGGTCTCGCCCGACTGGGAAATCACCACGACCAGGGTCCGCGCCTGCGGCACGGATTCGCGGTAGCGGTATTCGCTCGCGATTTCCACATTGCACGGAATGCCGGCGAGGCTTTCGATCCAGTAGCG
>JBHELS010000438.1:0-6417 GCA_046263015.1 Burkholderiales bacterium
GCGTTGCCGCACGCCCAGATGCGGCGGAAGAGGTCGGCGAGATTTGCGGGCTTGCCGCCGGCGACGCTCAGTACCGCGTCGCCCACGCGCAGTCCTGCCTTTTCCGCGGGACCGCCGGGTGCGAGCCCGGCGACGACCAGCCGCGCGCCCGCCTCGCTTGCGTACATGCCGAGCCAGGGGCGGGGCGGACGATTCGGGCGGCCGAGCTTCACCATGTCGTCGAGGATCGGCGCGAGGAGCTCGCTCGGCACGATCATGTTGCCCTGGATGGTGCCGGCGTCGATC
The DNA here is from genome assembly GCA_046263015.1 of Burkholderiales bacterium. Taxonomy (GTDB): domain Bacteria; phylum Pseudomonadota; class Gammaproteobacteria; order Burkholderiales; family SG8-39; genus SCGC-AG-212-J23. The sequence continues at coordinate 286 of JBHELS010000438.1, forward strand.
TTCTCCTGCACGAGGAGCGAGCCGATGCCAAGCAGCTTGCCCTCGGCGCCGATCAGCGCCGCGCCGCCCCACTGCGGATGCGCGGGCGCGGTGAAGAGCGCTTCGTCGAGCACGTATTCCCAGTAGCCCGCGAACTCGCGCTTCGCGAACACGGTCGCCTTGAGCGAATGCGCCGAGCCGCCGTGACCGGCCATCACCACGTTTTCGCCGACGCGGCAGGCGCTCGCGCTCGCACGCTCGAGCGGCTTGACGCCGAGCTTGCCGAGCGGATGCACCAGGCCGAACCCGGTCGTCTGGTCGTACGCGAGCGGAAAGCCGCCGACGACCGTGCCCTTGTTCGTCGTCAGCCAGATGGTGCTCGCCTCGGTGATGAGATAGCCGATGGTGAGGACAAGGCCGTCCTCGCGGATCACGACGCCGCTGCCCGCGCGCTCGGTGCCGAGGATCTGCGCGGTGAACGCGTCTTCCGGAATTTCGGCCCGCAGGCCGACCACGCTATCGAGCGCGCGCTCGAGGTCGAAGCGCCACTCCTCCTGCCGCGGCCGCATCTCGGCCGGAAACGCCCATTGACCCTCTTTCGCCATGTCGCAATTCTAATTCGGGGACGGAGCCCGAACCGGATCGGGCTCCGTCCCCGAACTAGAGTCGCAGGCCCGAGCCTGCATCGAAGAGATGCGCATGCGTGGCCTGCGGCGCGAGATAGATTCGCGCGCCCGGCCCGGCATTGGAGCGTCCGCGCGTCACGACGGTGAGCGAGGCGTCGCCCACTTTGGCGATGATTTCGGTCTCGGCGCCGGTCGGCTCGACCACGACCACTTCGGCAGGGATGCCGGCAGAGGCGGCCTCGAGGTGCTCGGGGCGGATGCCGTAGCGCACACGCTGGCCATCGGCCGCGCGGCCGTTGGCCGGCCAGCGCACCCCGAGCGCCTCGACCCCGCCCGAGCGCACCACGCCGTCGAAGATGTTCATGGCGGGCGAGCCGATGAACTGCGCGACGAAAAGGTTCACCGGCCGGTCATAGAGCTCGAGCGGCCGGCCGAGCTGCTCGATGCGACCCTCGTTCATCACCGCGATGCGATCGGCCATCGTCATGGCCTCGATCTGGTCATGCGTCACATAGACCGTCGTGGTCTTCAGACGCTGGTGCAACGCCTTGATCTCGGTGCGCATCGCAACGCGCAGCTTCGCGTCCAGGTTTGAAAGCGGCTCATCGAAGAGAAATACCTTCGGGTCGCGCACGATTGCGCGGCCCATCGCCACGCGCTGGCGCTGGCCTCCGGAGAGCTCGCGCGGATAGCGGGAGAGGAATGGCTCGAGGTTCAGGATTTTTGCTGCCGTCGCAACGCGCTCATCGATGAGCGCCTGTCTTTCGTTCCTGAGCTTGAGCGAGAAGCCCATGTTCGCCCGCACGGTCATGTGCGGGTAGAGCGCATAGCTCTGGAACACCATGGCGATGTCGCGGTCCTTCGAATCGACATCGTTCACGACGCGAGCGTCGATGGCGATGGTGCCGCCGGTGATGTCCTCGAGCCCCGCGAGCATGCGCAGCAGCGTCGATTTGCCGCAGCCCGAAGGCCCGACCAGCACGACGAACTCGCCGTCGGCGATGTCGAGCGAGATGCCGTGCAGCACGCGCGTTTTTCCGAACGCCTTCATCACGTCGCGGAACGAGACGGCGGCCATCAGCTCTTCACCGCGCCGGACGTGAGTCCGCCCACCATGTAGCGGCGGAAAGCGTAGTAGATGGCCGCCGGCGGCAGTCCGTAGATGAGCGCCGTCGCCATCAGCAGCTCCCACGGCGAATCGTCCGACGAGAGGAAGTGGCCGAGGCCGACAGCGAGCGGGATGTCGTTCGAGAGCAGCAGGAACGCGTACAGGTATTCGTTCCAGGCGAGGAGCAGCGCGTAGGTGCCGATCGCGACGAGCGACGGCATCATCAGCGGCAGATAGACGAGGCGGAAGAGCTGCAGCGGCGTCGCGCCGTCGATGCGCGCCGCCTCGTCGAGCTCCCACGGCAGCTTATCGGACGCCTGCTTGAGCACCCAGATGGCATAGGGCGCGGCGAGCGTAATCATCGCGAGCACGAGCGACCAGCGGTTGTTGAGCAGGCCGTAGGTCCCCATCGCCTTGTACGTCGGCACCGCAAGGAAGGCGGCGGGGATGAAATAGGTGAAGAGCGCAGCATTCATCACCGCGCGTCCGCCTCTCACTTTCAGCCGGCTGATGGCAAAGGCGGCACTCGTCGCGATCACCAGCGTAAGCAGGCCGGTCGCGCAGGCGATCCAGAGCGAGTTCCAGATCTGGTGCCAGAAATCGTGCAGGTAGAAGTGCTCCTGCCGGAAGACGGTGCCGAAGTTGCGCAGCGTCGGCTTCGTCGGCCAGAGCGCTCCGGAAAAGGCCGAGTCTTTCGTCGAGATGGAAAAGAGAAAGATGTGGTAGATCGGTAGCAGCGTCCAAAGCAGCACCGGGATCGCCACCAGCCACAGCTTCGCCTCGCGTGCGAACTTTTTCATCGACCCTCGTCGTCCACGGACAGGCGCTTCATCATGAAATACACGAGGGGCAGCACGAACGGCAAGGCGACGACGATCGTCGCCATGGCGTGGTCCACCTGGTCGAGCCGGATATAGCGAATCCCCAGGGTGGCGAGCACGTGGGTGCGATCCGCCGGCCCGCCGCCCGTGAGGAGGTAGACGCTGTTGAAGTCGCCGAGCGTCCAGATCATCGAAAGGATGGTCGAGCTTAGATAAAGCGTTCTTAGCGAGGGCCAGGTCACGTACTTGAATTTCTGCCCGGCGCTCGCGCCGTCCACCGCTGCGGCCTCGTACTGCTCGCGCGGAATGGCGAGTCGCCCGGCCATCAGGATCAGCGTCCAGAAGGGCAGCGCCTTCCAGATGTGCACGAGCATCGCCATCGAGAGTGCCAGGCTCGGATCCGTGAGCCAGTTCGGCCCGTCCTGCGCTGTGAGCCGGAAGATGAGCGAGTTGATGATCCCCCACTCCGGGTTCAGCATGAAGCGGATCGAGAAGATCGTCGGAATGGCTGGCACCGCCCAGGGGATGATGAAGATCACCGAGAGCCAGCGGATCCAGCGCCGCTCGTGCACGAAGAACCCCGAGAGGAAGAGCGCGAGCGCGAACTTGACATTCACCGCGACCAGCAGGAACACGATTGTGTTCACCACCGTGCGGAAGAACACTGGATCCTCGAAGAGCGTGATGTAGCTCTGCGGATGACGCGCGAGCCACAGGCCGTAGCTCACCGGGTAGAGCACGAACCCGAAGAACACCAGCACGTAGGGCGCGATCATGATCACGCCCCACGTCTGCCACGACGACACGCGCTTCTTCGGCGAAATCGGGGTCAGAGCCCGATTTGCCTCCGGTAGCGCGATGTCGACCGCCGCCATCCGCGGCCCGCTACTTCAGCCCGCCACCTGCTTGATGCGCGCGACCATCTCGTCCACCGCCTTCTCAGGCGCCCATTTATCGACGACCACGCGATTCACCGCCTTCGCCCAGACGTTCTCGTTATTGAGGATGGTGAACTTGTAGTTCTTGGTGAACTCGAACGGCACGGTTCCCGCCGAGAATTGCGCGTGCACGATCTTGCGGTGCGGATCGTCGGTCCAGAAGGGCCGCGAGGCACCCGACTGGGTCACCGGATACCACCGGCCGAGCGCGCCCTCGACGTACGGCGTGAGGTTCTCGTCCTGCATTGCGAACTGCACGAACTCCTTCGCGCGCCTTTTGTTTCTTGAGTTGGCGAAGATCACGCCGACCTTCACCGCCGAGCGGTACTGCATCGGCTTGCCGTCGGGCCGGTTCGGAAAGCCGGCAGTGGCGATGTTCTCGTAATAGTTCTTCTTCGCTTCGGCGCGCTGCTCGGCCGTCAGCTTCTCGTTATTCATGTCGTCGAGCCACTTCGACGCGATCGAGATGGTCGCGTTGTGCGTCATCATGATCTGCTTGTTGTGGAAGGCGACGTTATTGTCCGGGTCCTTCCAGTTCACCGCGGAAGGCGGCGTGCAGCCAGCGCCGATGGTGTGTGCGTAATCCTTCACCACGGCGGCAAGGCCTTTCTTTACCGCCGGGTCGTCGACGGTGAGCTTGCCGTTATCGTCGACCAGCTTGACGCCGTAGGCGTCCATGTAGGTGAGGAAGGAATAAAACGAGTCGCTCGAATCGACGCCCATCGGCGCGCCGACCGAGTAGATGCGCTTGCCGCTCTTCTTACGATACCCAGTCTGCGCCTTCGTGCACCAGAAGTCCCAGTAGGCCGCCCAGTTTTTGGGGATGTCGGCGTCCTTGTAGCCGGCCTCGGCGAGCATGTCCTTCCAATACTGGATGTGCATCGTCTGGCGCTTCATCGGGAAGGCGTAATAAGCGCGCTTGCCGGTCTTCTCGTTCAACAGATACACGGTCTCGAGCGTCACCGGGAGGAAGCTCGCCTTCATCGGCAGGAGGATGTCGGAGAGATCCTCGAGGCGTCCCTCGGCGGCCCATTTGCCCGCCACCTGAAAGTCGAACACGTCGCCGTACGCGACATCGGGTGGCGTGCCGGCGTCAAGCGCCGCCACCGTCTTGGGCACCGATTCCTGCGGCGAGTAGCGCGAGAGCTCGACCTTCACGCCGGTCTTTTGCTGGAACTTGGCGACCATGTCGTCGAGCGCCTTGTCCTCCTGCGGATAAAACCCTTTCGTCCAGTACACCACCAGCGTTTCCTGGGCCGCGGCCGGAGCGGCGATCGCAGCAGCGAGCGCAACAGCGCTCAGCAGTCTAAGGAACATGGATGGAAGCCTCCTCTAAGGTCCACTTGTATGATAACGACATCAATTTGGGGTTAGGCGCCGAATTATTTAGCTTTGTCCTTCCACGCCTGGAACTCGGCCTTCGTCTCCGCGTTGGGTGGATAGAGCCCGAAGATGCTCCGTCCTTCCTTCACCTTCGCCTCGACCCAGTCCTCGAACTCGGTCTGCGCCGCCGCGTCCTGCGCCACTTCCTCGGCCCACTTTGCCGGAATGACCACCACGCCTTCGGCGTCCCCGACGAGCACGTCGCCGGGATAGACCGGCACGCCGCCGCAGCCGATCGGAACCTGCATGTCGATCGCGTGATGACGAACGAGATTGAGCGGCGCCGAGCGCGACGCGCAGTACACCGGGAATTCGAGCTTCTCGATGGTCGGCGTGTCGCGCAGGCCGCCGTCGGTGACGATGCCCGCGGCGCCGCGCACCATGAGCCGCGTCATCAGGATGTCGCCGCCGGTCGCCGCGCTCGCATCGCGGCGCGCGTCCATCACCAGCACCTGGCCCGGCGCGCACGCCTCGATTGCCTCGCGCTGCGGATGGCCGCGGCCCTCGAACGCGCCCAACTGATCGAGATCTTCCCGCGCCGGGATGTAGCGCAGCGTGTACGCCTCGCCCACCATGCGCGGCGCATTCCGGTTCAAGAGAAACACGCCTTGGATGAAGACATTGCGAAGGCCACGCTTGAAGAGGACCGTGGTGAGCGTCGCGCTCGAGACCTTTTTCAGCGCCTCGCGGCTATAAGATGAAAGCATGGTGGAGCTCCTGCGTGAGGGCGGGGTGGCGCGCATCTTCCTCAACCGCCCGGAGAAGGTCAACGCGCTCGACTCGCCGCTCCTCGAGCGCCTCGCCGCTCTCCTCGAGGAAGCGGGCCGCGACGAAGCGACACGCGTCGTCGTCCTCGCCGGCCGCGGCAAAGCGTTTTGCGGCGGCGCCGACGTCAACGAGCTCGCCTCGCTCGACGCCTCGAGCGCGCGTGCCTTCATCACGCGCATTCACCGCGCCTGCCAGGCGGTGCGTAAGGCGCCGGTGCCGGTCCTCGCGCGCCTGCATGGCGCCGTGATCGGCGCCGGCCTCGAGCTCGCCGCGGCCTGCGATCTGCGCATCGCCGCGCGCGGCACGCGCTTCGCCATGCCGGAGGTGCGCTTGGGCATCCCCTCGGTCGTCGAAGCGGCGCTGCTTCCGCGCCTCGTCGGCTCCGGCCGCGCCGCGTGGCTCGTCCTCACCGGCGAGCCGATCGACGCCGAGCGCGCCTTCGCATGGGGTTTGGTCGAAGCGCTTTGCGACGAAGCCGAGCTCGAGCGCGAGGTGGCGCGCCTGGTGGC
>JBHELS010000439.1:0-4990 GCA_046263015.1 Burkholderiales bacterium
GCTAAGCCATGCGCACGCACACGTGCATGACGCGCACCATGCGCATACGCACGATTTCGCCTGGGATGACGCCGAGCCGCACACCCATGGGCATCGCCATGCGCGGTTACGACACCGCCATCCCCACTATCCCGACCTGCACCACCGCCACCGCCACTAGCGCGGCACCATCCTGAATTCGGCCGGGTCGAGCTTGCCGTCGCCGTTGCTATCGGCGCGATCGAAGGCGCGCGCGACCGCGTCGTCGCGCCGTGCCTCCTCGCGCGAGATGTAGCCGTCGCCGTCGCGGTCAAGCGCCCGGAAGGCGCTCGCGACGTCCGGCGCCTCGCGATCGAGCGTGGTGCAAGCAGCGAGCGCTCCTGCCAATAGCATGACGATGAGGTTCATAGTGGGGGGATGGGCGGGTTTTGTAGCCTGCCACGTTACACTCGCGCTTTTCTCGACGGGAGCAGATGTGGCGGACCTCAAGATTTTGGGCATCAGCGGAAGCCTGCGCAAGAACTCATACAACATGGCGGCGCTGAAAGCGTGCGGCGAACTCATGCCACCCGACATGAAGATGACCATTGCGCGTATCGACGATATCCCGCTTTTCAACCAGGACGTGTTCGACGCCGGGATGCCCGAGCCGGTGAAGCGCTTTCGCAACGAAGTGGCTGATGCCGACGGCGTCCTGATCGGCAGTCCCGAGTACAACTTCTCCGTGACGGCTGCGCTCAAGAATGCGATCGACTGGGGCTCGCGGCCGCCGAACCAGGTGTTCCAGGACAAGCCCATCGCCCTCTTCTCCGCATCACAGGGGCCGATGGGCGGCGCGCGCGTGCAATACGATTTGCGCCGGATCCTCGGCCAGCTCTGGGGCCATGTGCTGCCGCGGCCGGAGGTGTTCATCGGCAACGCACCATCGAAATTCGACCCGCAAGGCAAGATCACCGACGAGGCGACGCGCAAGTTTTTGAGCGATCTCGTCACCGGGTTCAGGACCTGGATCCTGCGCATGCAGGTGAAGAAGTAGAATCGGCAAGAGAGGAGGAGCTCATGTACCGCATCGTCGCAGGCGCGCTTGGCGCGCTTTTGTCGCTCGGCACGCTGGCCCAAGCGCCGGCGCTCCCGAAAAGCCCCGTCACCCTGAACGTGGTGGATGTCGCGGGCAATCTCGCGCTCACGCAGGACGCAATCGAGAATTACCGCGCGAAGAATCCGAAGCTCGTCTCGCGGGTCACCTTTACCAAGGCGCCGGCGCCCGAGCTGCCGGGCAAGATCAAGGCAATGCAGGGAGCGAAGCGCGTCGACATCGACCTCGTGCTGACCGGCACCGATGCGCTCGCCGCCGGCATCGAGCAAGGCCTCTGGACGCCGATCCTGCCGACCTATGCGTCGAAGTTTCCGAACCTGATGCAGAACTATCAGGAGCCGGCGGCGAAGATGCAGGAGCTTGCGCAAAACCAAGGCCTCGTCGTCACCTTCATGCCCGCCGGCCCGCTCCTGGAATTCAATCCGGAGAAGGTGAAGCAGCCGCCAAGCACGCCGCAGGAACTGCTCACCTGGTGCAAAGCGAATCCGAATCGCTTGATCTATGCGCGCCCGGCAAACTCCGGACCGGGACGCACCTTCATCATGGGCCTGGCCTTCATCCTCGGCGACAAGAATCCCAAGGACCCGGTCAACGGCTGGGAGAAGACCTGGGCGTTTCTCAAGGAGCTGAATAGCTGCATCGAGTACTACCCGACCGGCACCGGCGCCGTCATGAAAGAGCTCGGCGAAGGCTCGCGCGACATGACGGTGACCATGACCGGCTGGGACTTGAATCCGCGCATCCTCGGCATCGTGCCGAAGAATTTCAAGGTGAGCCCGTTCAAGGGCATGACCTGGGTGAACGATGCGCACTACATGGTCGTGCCCAAGGGCATCTCGCAGGAGAAGCTCGCGGTGGTACTCGACCTGATGGCGTGGCTGCTACGCCCGGAATCGCAGGCGCTGACCTATGACAAGGGTTACTTCTATCCCGGGCCGGCGGTGAAGAACGTATCGCTTTCGATGGCGCCGAAGGAGAGCCAGGATGCGATCCGCGAATTCGGCCGCCCCGAGTACGACGAGTGGCTGAAGCAATTCCCGCATACGCAGTCGCTCGACGCGAAAGCGCAGGTCGAGGCGTTTCGCATCTGGGACCAGCAGGTGGGAGCGCAGAAGACCAAATGATCGTCGTTCCCGCGCAAGCGGGAACCCATGGAAAAAACTGGGCCCCCGCCTTCGCGGGGGCGACGTGATCTGAAACACGACTTCCGCGAGCTGCGCCTCGATGCCGTCACGCGACGCTTCGCGCACGGCGAGCGCCAGATCGCCGCGCTTGACGCCCTGACGCTCGCCATCCCGCGCGGCGAGTTCGTCGCGCTGCTCGGCCCCTCGGGATGCGGCAAGTCGACCGCGCTCAACTGCATCGCCGGGCTCCTTTCGCTCAGCGCCGGGAGCATCTGGCTCGACGACGAGCGCATCGACGAGCTCGCGCCCGAGAAACGCGGCTTCGGCATGGTGTTCCAGAACTACGCGCTCTTTCCTCACATGAGCGTGCGCAAGAACATCGCCTTCGGGCTGCGCATGCGCGGCGTATCGGGCGCTGAGATCGACGCCCGTGTCGCGCGCGCGCTCAACATGGTGCAGCTCGCCGGTCATGAGGAAAAGCTGCCGGGACAGCTCTCCGGCGGTCAGCAGCAGCGCGTCGCGATCGCACGCGCGATCGTGGTCGAACCGCCGCTCGTGCTCATGGACGAGCCGCTCTCCAACCTCGACGCACGGCTGCGCCTCGAGATGCGCGCCGAGATCCGCCGCATACACCGAGAGCTCGGCCGCGCGACGATTTACGTGACACACGACCAGGAGGAAGCGCTCTCCATGGCCGATCGCATTGTGGTCATGAAGGACGGCCGCGCCCGTCAGATCGGCGCGCCGTCCGAAATTTATGCCGAGCCGGCGGACCTCGACGTCGCGCGCTTCATGGGTTACCGGAACGAGCTTGTCGCCTCGGTGGAACACGCGGCAGGCCACGAGGTGATGCTCTCGGGCGGCTTGCGCGGCCGCGCGATGGCGGCACTACGTACGGGGGCGCGCGTGCGCGCCGCGATCCGCCCCGAGGACCTCTCGCTCGGCGAGGGGTTGCTCGCCGGCCGCATCGAGAACGTCGAATACGGCGGACGCGACTCGCTCATCGACGTTGTGCTCGCCGATGGCACCCGGCTGCATGTGCGTAGCGCCGTGCCGGCCCGGCTGGGCGAGGTGGTGCGCGTCGCCTTCGCGCCGCAGCGGCTCCTCGTGTACCCGGCGGGATGAGAGACCGCACCGTACTCCTCGCGGCACCCGCCGCGTTGCTAATCGCCGCGCTCTTCATCTACCCATTCGCGTACGGCTTGCTCCTTTCCTTCGAGCCACAGAAAGGCGGCTGGCTCGCGAACTACGCGCAGTTCTTCAGCTCCGAGCGCCTCTGGCCGACCATCGGCATCACGCTCAAGCTCGCGCTCCCCGCAACGCTCATCAACGTCGGCCTCGCGCTGCCGATCGCCTATCGCATGCGCTTTCCGTCGCGGAGCCAGAAGTGGCTCACCACGATCCTCGTCGTGCCGATCACCTTGGGCACCGTGCTGATTGCCGAAGGGATGCTGACCTACTTCGGGCCGCGCGGCTGGCTCGCGCAGTTCTTGCAGCTCGCGCACCTCTACGAAGGGCCAATTCGCCTCACGCACAACTACTGGGGCGTCCTCATCTCGCTCGTCATCTCGGGCTTCCCCTTCGCCTTTCTCCTCATCCTCTCGTACGTGACCGGTATCGATCCCGTTCTCGCGCGCGCCGCGGCGACGCTAGGCGCGGGGCCCTGGTCCCAGTTCCGGCACATCTACTTTCCGCTGCTCCTGCCGGGCCTCGCGATGTGCTTCTGCCTCGCGTTCGTGCAGGCTTTCTCGGTGTTTCCATCGGCGGTGCTGGTCGGCGCGCCGGCGGGTCCGACGCGGGTGATTTCCATCGCTGCGTACGAGGCGGCGTTCGAGCTCTACGACTACTCGCTCGCCTCGGCGGTGGCGATGATCATGGGCTTCGTGCAGCTCGCGATCGTCGCGCTGGTGCTCGGCGCGAGGCGCCTCGTCTATCGCGGTCCGGTGACCGGAGGCAAGGGATGAGCCTCGTCGTGCGCGCATGGCGCGCGCTCCTCGCCGGACTGATTGTGCTTTTCGTGCTGAATATCGGTCTCATGATCGCCGCGGTGGTGACGCACTCCTTCGCGCGGCGCTGGCTTGGCACGTGGCTCCCGGACGGCTATACGGCGACCTGGTACGTCTCTGCCTGGAAGGAGTTCCAGCTAGAGCAGATCCTCTGGGTGACGATCGAGGTCGTCGGCGCGGTCGTCTTTCTGTCCATCGCCTTGGGCGTGCCGGCCGCGTATGCGCTCGCGCGGCGGGACTTCGTCGGCAAGCGCGCCCTGATGCTTCTCTTTCTCCTGCCGCTCCTCGTACCGCCGATCACGTACGGAATTCCGCTCGCGACGGTGATGTACCAGCTGCAGCTCGCGGGCACCTTGCCGGGCGTCATTCTCGCGAACCTCGTCCCCGCGCTTCCGTTCGTGATTCTGGTGATGACGCCATTTATCGAGCAGATCGACCCCAATCTAGAATCGGCCGCGCGCGTGCTCGGGGCGAATACGGTGCGCGTCTTCCTGCATGTTCTCGTGCCGCTCCTTGCGCCGGGAATGCTCGCCGCGTCACTTCTCGTCCTCGTGCGCACCATCGCGATGTTCGAGCTCACCTTCCTCACTTCCGGGCCCGATACGCAGACGCTGGTCGTCGCGCTCTACTACGCCGTGTTTGCCGCCGGGGTGCGCGCGCCGCAATCGGTCGACGCGATGGCGATGATCTACATGGCCGTGACGCTCGTGTGGCTGCTCGTCGCGTTGCGCTTCGTCAACCCGACGCAGCTCGTCTCGCGCGTGCAAGAGCCGGCGCGCACGGCC
>JBHELS010000440.1:0-3230 GCA_046263015.1 Burkholderiales bacterium
GCTCGTATCCCATGGATCGGCGCGAGAATACACCATGGACGTTGCAACCCGCGCCGCGCTCAGGCGGCTCCTTCGCGCGGAGCGCATCGCTCATCTCGGCACGCTGCGCTCAGGCGCGCCGATGGTATCGATGACGCTTTATCTGCCGGCGGCCGACTTTTCCGCTTTGCACGTGCATGTCAGCCGCCTCGCCTGGCATACGCAGGACATGCAGCACGATCGCCGCGTCGCCCTCTCGATCGCCGAGAGCGACGACCGGCGCGAAGACCCGTTCACCTTGATGCGCGTAACGATTCGCGGCGAGGCGGCGGAGATCGCGAACAATGCGCCGCCATTTGCCGCGTTGAAGAGCGCGTGGCTCGCACGCTTTCCGGCGCAGGCGATCAATTTCGAGCTAGCCGACTTCTCCTTCTGGAAAATCACGCCGCGCGACGCGCGCTTCGTCGCCGGCTTCGGCCGCATCCACAACCTCTCGGCAAAGGAACTGACCGAACTATGAACGCCCAGGAATTGAAGGCGCTGCAGGCGCCGATCAAGGAAAGGTACAAGCGCGACCCGAACGCGGCGGTGATCACGCTGCGCGCCGAGGGGCGCATGGGCGAAGGCATCGCCTGCCGCGTCGATACCGGCCGCGCGCTCATCGAGGCGGGACTGCATCCGGCGACCGGCGGCAACGGCCTTCAGGCGTGCTCGGGCGACATGCTGCTCGAAGCGCTCGTCGCCTGCGCCGGGGTGACGCTCAAGGCGGTGGCCACCGCGATCAGTGTCGAGCTTCGCAATGCGACCGTTAGCGCGGAAGGCGATCTCGACTTTCGCGGCACGCTCGGCGTAGCGAAGGACGCGCCGGTCGGCTTTCGCGAGATAAGGCTCGGCTTCTCGCTCGACACGGACGCGAGCGCCGAGCAGCGCGCAAAGCTCGTCGAGCTCACCGAGCGCTATTGCGTCGTACTGCAGACGCTGCGCGGCGCGCCGCCGGTAAAAGTGGCGGTGCGCTAGAGCGGCACCGGGGTTAGCGGCTCGACACTTGAGTTCGCGGGCGGCGGCGTGTGCGCGACGTTGAGCACCATCGATACCGCGGTGAAATAGCCGAGCACGCCGAGCAGGTCGATGAGCCCGCGCTCGCCGAACTGTGCGAGCGCCGACTGGTACGTTGCATCGCTCACGCCCTTGGTGGCGAAGAGCTCGAGGCTAAAGTCATAGGCGGTCGCCTCGTCCGCCGCCATCGCAACGGGACGCCGGCCCGCCGCGAGGGTCTCGATCGTCTCGCGCTTGACTCCCGCGTCAAGCGCGAGCGGTACATGTACGGCCCACTCGAACTGCTGCGTCCAGTGACGGGAAACAATGAGCATCAGAAATTCGCTGATGCGCTTCTCGAGTGAATTGCGAAAGCGCAGGTACTCGCCCACATCGGCGAGGCGCTGCATCAGCTCGGGACTCCTCAGGAGCGCGATGAACGGCCCTTTCACGCCGCCGCGCGGACCGGCGGCGAGGGCCGCGGCGGCAGCGCGCTGCGCATCGTCCATGCTCGAGGCCTCGAGGGGCGGCAGGCGTACTACGTGGGACATGGCTTCTCCTTGAGAACGAGCGCGATCGCGCTCACTAAGAGGAACGCGCTCGCCGCAGCGAGCGCGAAAGCGATGCCGCCGCGCAGGTTGGCAAGCGCGCTCACGACGAGCGGGCCGGCGATCTGGCCGGCGGCAAAGGCGGCCGTCATCGCCGCCATGAGCGGCGCCGCGGCGACGCCCGCAACGGCGCGCGCTTCCTGCATGCCGGCCATGGTGATCACCATGAACGTCGCGCCGACGAGCACCGCGGAGGTGAGGACGCCGGCGGCGCCCGGGACGAGGAGCGGCGCCGCGACGCCGATCGCCATGACGAGCGCGGAGAGCGCCCAGAGCCGCCGGTTGCCGAGCGAGCGCGGCGCAAGCACGGTCGAGGCGGCCGCCGCGGCGCCGAAGATCGGCCATGCCCAGCCAAAGACCGCCGGATCCGGCACCAGGGCGCGCGCCATCGCCGGCACATAGGTCGCCGGGATGATGTAGCCGAAGCCGAAGGCGCCGTAGCAGAGGACGAGGCGCCAAGTCTCGCTCGACCACGCGAGTCCATCCGCTCTCGCGCGCGCCCGCGCCGGCCGATCGTTTACTACGATCGGCGCAACGGCGAGCGCGATGAGCGCGGCGACGACGCCAAGCGCGAGCCACGCCTGCGCTGCGCTCGCGCCCGCCTGCGTCAGCGCAAGGCAGGCGCCGCCGGCGAGCACCATTCCGAAGCCGACGCCGGCGAAAACGATGCCGCCAAGCTGCGCGTTCATTCGTGGCAGCGCCCATGCCGAAACACCGACGAGCGCCCAGGCGCTCGCGACGCCGGCGAGGAAGCGAAGGAGGAGCCACGCCGTCATGCCGTGGGCGACGCCCATGGCGGCCGTGACCGCCGCGATAACGAGAAGCGTGACGGTAAGCGGCACGCGAGCGACGCGCGTCGCGAGGAGCGCGCCGACGAAGTAGCCGATGTAGTTGGCGCTCGCGAGGAGCCCGCCTTGGGCGAGCGACAGGCCATCGTGCTCCTGCATGAGCGGCAGGAGCGGCGTGAACGCGAAGCGGCCAATACCGATGGCCGCGGCGAGCGACGCAGCCGCCGCGAGCGCAATGCCGAGCGGGGTGCGAACCATGGCCAAACTATAGGTTGACGGCGCGCTTTTGAAAAATGAATAATTGCGAACGTTTCATTCTCTTTTCGAGAACTATGGATCTCGTCGAGCTGCAGATTTTCAAGGCCGTGGCCGAGCAAGGCGGCATCACCAAGGCCGCCGCGGCGCTGCACCGGGTGCAGTCGAATGTCACGACGCGCGTCAAGCAGCTCGAGGAGCGTCTCGGCACCAAGCTCTTTCATCGCCAGGGACGAAAGCTCGTCCTTTCGGACCAAGGCAAGGTGCTCCTCGACTACGCCGAGCGGATGCTGCGCCTCTCGAGCGAGGCGCAGGCGGCGCTCAAAGGCGGCGGTCCGCACGGGCTCTTCAAGCTCGGCACGCTCGAGAGCACCGCCGCGACGCGCCTGCCCGCAGTGCTCGCGCGCTACCACCGGCGCTATCCCGCGGTGCGGCTAGAGCTCTCCACCGGCACGAGCGGCGCGCTCGTCGATCGCGTGCATCGTGGCGAGATCGAAGCCGCGTTCGTCGCCGAGCCGTTCCCGGCCAAGGACCTGGAAAGCGCGCATGCCTTTAGCGAAGAGCT
>JBHELS010000441.1:0-4313 GCA_046263015.1 Burkholderiales bacterium
GGCGGACGTAGGGCTTCACTGGAACGGTGCGCGCCTTGATGCGCAGCGCGTAGCCGAGCGTGCCATAGGAATTCGGGAAGCCGAAAAAGAGATCCGCATGCTCGTTCTCGGCCGTGCAGGTGAGGACGCGCCCGTCGCCGATGAGCACATCGAGCTCGAGCATCGTGTCGTGCACGAGCCCGCAGCGGTGCGAAGACGATTCGATGCCGACGCCCGCAACCGCGCCGCCGAGCGTGATGGTCTTCAACTGCGGCACGACGGCCGGCATGACGCCGTGGCGCAGGCACTCGCGGGTCAGCGCCTCGTAGGTGATCATGCCCTCGGCCTCGAGCGCGCCCTCGCCGATCGCAAGCACCTGGTTGAATTCGCTCACGTCGAGGCGCCGGCGCGGCGCGCCCTCGCGGTCGCGAAAAAGGTTCGAGGTCTCCTTGGCGAGCCCGACGGGCCCCGCTTCTCCCCCGGTGGCGGCCCTAAGCCGCGCGGCCAGGGCTTCTTTTTTCAGCGAGTGCTGCCTGAGAAGGCTGCTCGTCAAGTTCGTAGAGGTGCTCGCGCGTCATCGGGTAGCTCGTCGCGCTGACGTTGCCCTTGGAGAACACGACCTGGAATAGATGCGTGCGGCCGGTGGCGGAGCGGAACATCTCGGCGCAGCCGTAGAGATAGACGCGCCAGATGCGCCGGAAACGCTCGTCGAACCTTTGCGGATCGACGGCGCGGATCTTCTCCCACTGGCGATCGAAGCGCTCGGCCCAGACATCCAGCGTCAGCGCGTAATGGCGGCGCAGATTTTCGACGTCGAGCACTTCGAGGCCCGCCTTCTCCATCTCGACGACCACGTCGGCGAGGCTCGGGATCCATCCGCCGGGAAAGATGTACTTGCGGATGAAGTAGTCGGTGTCGAAGTGCCCCACGTGGCCGATGAAGTGAATGAGGCCCAGGCCCCCCGGCTTGAGCGAGCGCGCGTGCGCCTGGATGAGCTCGACCAGGCCGTCGCGGCCCGCGTGCTCGAGACAGCCGATCGACACCACCTTGTCGTATTGGCGGTCCATGCTGCGGAAATCCGCTTCCAGCGCCACCGTGTGCTTCAGCTTCTTGCGCTCGATCTGGCGCCGCGCGTGCTCCACTTGCGAGCCCGTCGTGTTGTAGCCCGTTACCTTCACGCCGAAGCGCTCCTCGGCGTAGAGAAGGAATCCGCCGAAGCCGCTGCCGACATCGACGACCTCGTCGCCCGGCTTGAGCAGCACCTTTTTCGCCACGTGGTCGAGCTTGTTCCGCTGCGCTTCTTCGAGCGTGCGCGTGCCCTCTTTCCAGTACGCGCAGGTGTAAAGCATCAGCGGATCGTCCAGCCAGTGCCGGTAGAAGTCCGGACCGAGCGCGTAGTGGAATTCGGCGTTGTGCTTTGCCCGCAGCCAATCGCGGTTCGAGTTGAGCCACTCGTGCACGCGGTTGGCGAGCCGCACGACGAGCCCGGGCTCGTCGGCGTGCGCCGCCATGCCGGCAGCGAGCGCCCGCGCGAGGCTCCCTTGCAGATCGATGTCGCCGTCGAAATACGCTTCCAGAAGTCCGACGTGCCCGTACAGCGCGACACGCCGGTAGGCACGGGCGTCGCGGAAAACCACCGTGAATTCGGGCGCTCCGTTGCCCGTGCGCCATTCGCTGCCGTCGGCGTAGCGCACCGCGAACGATGCGGCGGTACGGCTGGCGATGTTGCGCAGGAGCTTGTCGACGGCGGCCTTCAAGGGTCGCGATTTTACCGCCCCATGGAAGCCGACCCGCAACTTTGCTAGCCTAGGACCCAAGCAACCGTCGCCACAGCAGCAGGAGTGCCCGACATGGCAAAAGCAGGCAAGGACCGCCCGGCCAGCGGCGCGAAAAGCGCGAACGCCAAGACTTCGCCCCCGAAAAGCGGCGGCGTGAAAAGCGCGAGCCCCCGGCCGCCGCAGGCGCGCAAGACCCCAGACGCGGCGCCTGACGCCCCGGAAACGCGCTCAGCCGAGCGGCCGACGGCCGCCGGCCGCGACTCGAGGCTCTCGCCCGAAGCCGTTTACCGCCTAATCCAGGAGTCCGCCTACTTCAAAGCCAAGGCGCGCGGCTTTGCGCCGGGCCACGAGGTGCAGGACTGGGTGGAGGCCGAACAGGAAGTGCGCCGCCGCCTCGAGGGCGGTTTCTAGCTCCTCCAGCGTCCGCCCCGGGCGCCGCACGGCGAGCGCCAAATGGATCATTCGTGCCGCCGCGAAACTTGCTTCTTGCAGGCACAAACTATCCATGCGCGCGCCATGAAAATCTGTGTCCACAGCAACCGCGGCCCGCGGGGCGAAGAGACGCCCTGCGCCTTCTACCTCGGCGGCCGGCGGCTGGCCGTCCTCGCGGTGCTCGAGCGCTGGTCCGACGGCACTCACGCCTATTTCGAGGCGATGGTCGACGACGGCCGCCGGTTCGTGCTGCGCTATCAGCCGCACCTGCGCTGCTGGGAGCTCGCCGCCTGCTTCGCCGCGAAGCCGGCGAAGAAGCCGGCCGCAAAACCGGTAACTCCTGCCGCGCCGCGTAAATTTTTCTCCCTCCTCCAATCGAAGTAAGGCAGTCCATGCGAACCATGAGCGCCACTTTCGGCCTCGTCGCCGCTTGCCTGTGCGCCATCGCCGGTTGCAACCGCGACGACTCCACAGGCAAGGGCGGACCCGCCGAACGCGCGGGCCGCGAGCTCGATCGCGCGCTCGGAAAAGCCGGCCAGGCAGTGGAGAAGGCGGGCCGCGACATGCAGGAAGCGTCCAAGGGTAGCGAGCAGGACGCGGCAAAGAACGAAGGCAAATAGCCGATGTACATGGGCTTCGCCATCGCACCGCTCGTCGCGCTGATCGCCGGCATCCTGATCCTCTTCATGCCGCGGCTTCTGAACTACATCGTCGCGCTCTATCTCATCATCATCGGCATCCTCGGCCTTCTGCCGCTCAAGTAGCGGTGTCGCGGGATAGGCGACATCAATAGATCGAATTGCGATTTTCGATTTGATCTATGCGCGGGGCGGTCGTACCTTTAGTCTCCCGTGGAAGGAGACCCCGCATGAAAGCACTCAAAGGTACGAGGACCCATGACAACCTGAAGGCTGCGTTCGCCGGCGAGTCGCAGGCGAACCGCCGCTACCTGTATTTCGCCGCGAAGGCGGATGTCGAAGGTCAGAACGACGTCGCGGCCCTTTTTCGCTCGACCGCCGAGGGCGAGACGGGCCACGCGCACGGGCATCTCGAGTATCTCGAAGTCGTCGGCGACCCGGCGACCAACCTGCCGATCGGCCGCACGCGCGAGAACCTGAAGGCCGCCGTTGCCGGCGAGACGCACGAATACACCGACATGTATCCCGGCATGGCGAAGCAGGCGCGCGACGAAGGCTTCGGCGAAATCGCCGATTGGTTCGAGACCCTCGCCAAGGCCGAGCGGAGCCACGCCAACCGCTTCCAGAAGGCGCTCGACGTCCTCGCCGACTGACAACATTTCTTGTCGCCCCCGCGCAGGCGGGGGCCCAGTCTTTTCCAAAAATCCTGGGTTCCCGCCTTCGCGGGAACGACGGCGTAATTCATGAAAGAAGGATCGCTCGAGGCTCCCACCCGGCATCCGCTCGCCTGGCAATCCGAAGAATTCTGGAACCAGGCGAAGGCCGAGAAGGAGCTCGAGCGCATCTTCGACATCTGCCACGGCTGCCGCCGCTGCGTCAGCCTGTGCACCACGTTTCCGACGCTCTTCGAGCTGGTGGACAACTCCGCCACCATGGAGGTCGACGGCGTAAAGAAAGAGGACTACTGGAAGGTCGTCGACCAGTGCTACCTCTGCGATCTCTGCTACATGACGAAGTGTCCGTACGTTCCACCGCATCCGTGGAACGTCGACTTTCCGCACGTGATGCTGCGCGCGAAAGCGATCAAGTTCGAGAAGGGCATCAAGTTCCGCGACCGCCTGCTCTCCTCGACGGACGCCATGGGCAAGCTCGCCGCCATTCCGGTCGTCGCGCAGATCGCCAACGCCGTCAACGACTTCAAGCCCGCGCGCGCCGCCATGCAGGCGGTGCTCGGCGTGCACCAGGAGCGCAAGCTCCCGCCCTACGCGCCGCGTAAATTTCGCTCGACGGCGAAGCGCTCAGCCGCGCATGCGGTGCGCGACGGTAAAAACGCTCCTGGCAAAGCGGCCGTCTTCGCCACCTGCTACGCGAACTACAACGAGCCGGTCATGGGGCACGACCTTCTCGCTCTTCTCGAGCACAACGACATTCCGTACGTGCTCGTCGAGCGCGAAGCGTGCTGCGGCATGCCGAAGTTCGAGCTCGG
>JBHELS010000442.1:0-7470 GCA_046263015.1 Burkholderiales bacterium
CCGATGGTCATCTCCGGCACGCATGCGCTCGACATCGTCATGTGGATGATGGAAGCGAAGCGCCCCGTCGAGATTTATGCGCGCTCCGTGGACAAGGCGCTCGGGCCCCTCTGCAACGGCATCGACGCCACCGCCGGCGTCATCACCTTCGAGGATGGCAGCCTCTATCACGCGGTAATCTCGTGGGCGCTGCCGGTCGTCTGGCCCGGGGCGGTGTATAGCCTGGAAGTCGGCATTACCGGTACCGAAGGCGTGCTGACGATCGACGACACGCACCGCGACATCGTGCTTGCCACGAGCAAGGAAAGCGGCGAGGGCTACGCGCCGGACAAGCTGCGCCGCGTCGATTTCCTCGGCAGCTATCCCCCCGGCGACATGGCGCTCGGCGAGCTGCGCGGGCCGATGCGCGAGGAAACCGAGCAGTGGCTGAACCGCATCTCGATGGGCCTCGCCACGCAGCACGCCACGGCGGCCGAGGCGCATAACCGCCTGATGCTCACCAAGGCCTTCGACAAGTCGGCGCGGCTCAAGCGCCCAATCCCATTACCCATCGACGCTGAATGAGGACGCCGATGAGACGCCTCCTATTTGCACTGCTGCTCTTCCCGGCGCTTGCGCTCGCGCAGGCGTACCCGACCAAGCCGATCCGCATGATCATTCCGTTCGCGCCGGGCGGCGCCTCGGATTTCGTCGGCCGCATCATGCAGCCGAAGATGAACGAGCTCCTCGGCCAGCCGATCGTGGTCGAGAACCGCGCCGGCGCCGCGGGAAATATCGGCGCCGAGGCGGCGGCGAAGTCGGCGCCCGACGGCTACACCATCTTCCTCGGCAACGTCGGCTCGATCGCCATCAATCCCGGCGTCTACCCCAAGCTCAGCATCAACCCGGTGAAGGATTTCATCGCCGTGAACCAGGTGGTCGATGTGCCGAGCGTCCTCATCATCCATCCGTCGGTGCCTGCGAACAACGTGCGCGAGCTCGTCACGTATGCGAAGGCGAACCAGGGCAAGCTGAACTTCGCCTCGCCCGGCTCGGGCAGCCTCGACCGGCTGGAGATGGAGCTTTTCCGCAAGCTCCAGAAGCTCGACATTGTGCACGTGCCGTACAAGGGCGGCGCCGGCCCGGCGACCGCCGGGCTGATGGGTGGCGAGACGCAGCTCATGTTCGCCACTGCGGCTTCCGCGATGCCCGGCGTGAAGAGCGGGCGCCTGAAGCCGCTCGCCGTGACGAGCGCGAAGCGCATCGACACGCTGCCCGACGTGCCGACGGTCGCGGAAGCGGGCTATGCCGATCTCAAGGCCGGCTCCTGGCAGGGCATCTTCGTGCCCGCGGGCACGCCGCGCGACGTGGTCGATCGGCTGTTCGCCGTCACCTCACAGGTGATGAAGGACACGGACGTAATTGCCCGCCTAAAGAACGGCGGTGCCGAGAGCGTAACGAGCGCGAGCCCGGCGGAGTTCCAGAAATACGTGGCCGCCGAAACTGAGCGCTGGGCGAAGATCGCCAAAGAGGCGGGCGCGACGCCCGACTGACCTCGGCGAGCGCCGAGCGTTGCCGCGTGCCAACAGGCGGCCCCGCCGCATATCCAGAAATCCTTCCAATCATCGGCTCGCGCGCCCGTCGGGGCGGCCGGCGTAATAGGCTTACGCGCGGGATGAATTGCGCGTGAACAGTCCGAGCGAACGGGTTTTCGAGCCGCGCCTGCTCGATGGGCAGACGCTCGCCATTGCCGACGTCGTGTCGATCGCCTGCGGCGGCCAACCGGCGGGGCTGGATCAGGCGGTGCTCGGGCGCCTCGCGGCCGGCCGCGCCGGCTTGGAAGCGCTTGCCGAGCAGGGGTTGCCGATCTACGGCGTCAACACCGGCTTCGGCGAGATGGTGCACAACTGGGTGGAATCGAAGGATACCCGCGCGTTGCAGGAGAATCTCCTGCGCAGCCATTGCGCCGGCGTCGGCGAGACCTTTGCGCGCGAAGAGGCGCGCGCGATGATGGTGGCGCGGGTCAATTCGCTCGCTCGCGGGTATTCCGCTATCCGGCCCGAGGTCGTGATGCGCCTCGTCGAATTTCTCAACCGCGATATCACGCCGGCTATTCCGCAAATCGGCTCGCTCGGTGCGAGCGGCGATCTCGCGCCGCTCGCGGCGATGGCGATCACGCTCATCGGCGAGGGTTATGTGCTCGGCGATGACGGCGTGCGGCTGCCCGCCGCACGCGCGCTCGGCGCGAACGGCCTCGCGCCGCTTGCGTTGCGAGGCAAGGAGGCCCTGTCGCTCATCAACGGCACTTCGGCCATGACCGGACTCGCATGCCTGGTGCTCGCGCAATTCAGGACACAGATCATGCAGGCGGAAGTCATCGCCGCCCTCGCCCTCGAAGCACTGCAGGCCTCCACCGGCGCCTTTGCCGCGGCGGGGCACGAGCTTGCCAAGCCGCACCCGGGACAGGTGGCAAGCGCCGCGAACCTGCGCCGGCTCACGGCGGACTCGGGTTTAGCGCCGTCGCACGAAAGCCTGTCGCGAGCGATGCGCGAGCAGGCGAGCGGCGGAAAAGCAGGCACCGGCGTCTTCCTACAGAAGGCGTACAGCCTGCGCTGCATTCCGCAGGTGCTAGGCGCCGTGCGCGACACGCTTTCGTTCTGCACCGGCGTCGTCGAGCGCGAGCTCAATTCTTCCAACGACAATCCGCTCTATTTCGGCGGCGAGGATCTTTTCCACGGCGGCAACTTCCACGGCCAGCACGTCGCCTTCGCCATGGATTACCTCGCAATCGCGGCGACCCAGCTTGGCGTCCTCTCCGAGCGCCGGCTGAACCGCCTGCTGAGCCCGCATCTCAACGGCCCGCTGCCCGCGTTTCTCTCGCGCGATCCCGGCCCGCGCTGCGGCTTCGCCGGCGCGCAATACCCGGCCACGGCGCTGGTCGCCGAGAACCGCGCGCTTTGCAGCGCGGCGAGCATCCAGAGCGTGCCCGCGAACGGCGACAACCAGGATGTGGTGAGCATGGGCCTGATCGCCGCCCGCACGGCAAAACGAATCGTTCAGAACGCAAGCTATATCCTCGCTATCGAGCTCCTGGCGGCGTGCCAGGCGATCGATCTATCGACCCGCGCAAGCGAGCTTTCCCCCGCCGGTCGTGCCGTGCACTCCTTCGTCCGCGATCAGATTCCAGCGCTCGATCACGACCGCTTCATGTCGGACGACATCGAGCTCACGGCCGACTTCCTCCGCAAGGGCGCGCTCTTGTCGGTCGTCGAACAAATCGGTATCCCGCTACAGTAGCCCTTCGAACCGGCGCTAGCGCCGCGGCATGCGGCGCGATAAGGTCGCATCGTGTCAAGCGCGCTCAATGTCGCCGTCATCGGCCTCGGCTGGTGGGGCCGCATCATCGTTCCGCTCGTCAAGGCGAGCTCGAAGCTGCGCGTCGTACGGGTCGCCGATCCGCTGCCGGCGGCGGCGCAGTTCGCGCGCGAGCAAGACTTGCCGCTCGGCTCGTTCGACGACGCGCTTGACGACAAGAACGTGCAGGGCGTGGTGCTCTGCACGCCGCATACCCAGCACACCGAGCAGATCGTGCGTGCCGCGAGGGCCGGCAAGCATGTCTTCTGCGAGAAGCCGCTCTCGCTCACGCGGGCGGATGTGCTACGCGGGGTCGATGCGTGCAATGCGAAGGGCGTAACGCTCGCGGTCGGCCACGAGAAGCGCTTCGAGCCACCGATCCAGGAGCTGATGCGCCTCGTGAAGTCCGGTGAGCTCGGCACGCCGCTGCAGGTGGAGGCGAACTTCCTGCAGGATAAATTTCTCTCGCTGCCGCCCGACAACTGGCGCCTGTCGGCGAAAGAAGCGCCCGCGGGGCCGATGACCGCGACCGGCATCCATCTGCTCGATCTTTCGGTGGGCGTCTTTGGTCCTGCCGAACGCGTGTTCGCGTCCGTGCGCCAGCTCGGCAGCCAGCTCGTCAACGGCGACACGCTCGGCATACTGGTCAACTTCCGCTCGGGCGGGAATGCGCTGCTGGGCGCGGTGCTTGCGACACCGTTCGATGGCCGCTTCGCGGTGTATTGCAACAAGGGCTGGGCGGAGGTGCGCGACAAAGCGCATCCCGAAGCCCCGCAGGGCTGGACGCTCACCGTGCACCGGCGAGGCGGAGAGAAGACGACGCGCGAATTTCCGCCGGCCAAGGCGGTGCTTGCCAACTTGGAAGCGTTCGCTGAAGCCGCGAGCGGCGGCGGGCCGTACCCGGTACCGCAGGCAGAGATGATCGCGAACGTTTCGGCGCTGGAAGCGATCTTCCGCTCGGCGCAGAGCGGGCGCGTGGAGGCCGTGGAGAACTGATGCGACTCGGAACATTCATGATGCCGCTGCACCCGCCGACGCGCGAGCCGTGGCGCACCTACGAGGAAGATCGCGAGGCGATCCTGCTCGCGGACAAGCTCGGCTACGCCGAGGCGCTGCTCGGCGAGCACGTGACCGATCTCGCGGAGAACGTCACCTCGTGCTGCATGTTCCTCGCGAGCCTCGCGCACGATACGAAGAACATCGTGCTCGGCACCGGTACCGTCAACATGCCGAACTCGCACCCAGCCGCGATCGCGGCGCAGGTGGCGATGCTCGACCACCTGCTGAAAGGGCGGCTCATCTTCGGCATCAGCCCCGGCGGGCTCATGTCCGATGCCGAGGTGTTCGGCAACTACAAGAAGGACCGGAACGCGATCTTCCTCGAGTCGATCAACATGGTGCTGGAGATCTGGAAGAGCGAGCCGCCCTACAACCTGCAGGGGCAGTTCTTCCACGTCACGACGCAGAACACGCAGATCCCGGAGATCGGGCAGGGCGCGATCATCAAGCCCTATCAGAAGCCGCACCCGCCCATCGTCGTGACCGCGGTGGCGCCGCACTCGAAAGGCGTGACCGAGGCGGCGAAGCGCGGCTGGACGCCGATCTCGGCGAACTTCCTGCTGCCCGAATGGGTGGCGAGCCATTGGCCGCGCTACGTCGAGGGCTGCGAAGCAGTGGGCAAGAAGCCCGATGGAAAAGAATGGCGCGTCGCAAAATCGATCTTCGTTGCCGACGACGAGCGCACGGCGAAGGAGTACGGCCACGGGCCGAAAGGGCCGTATCACTTTTACTTCAAGCAGCTCATCCGCAAGCTGGTCGGGCTCGGTGGGCGTGGAAACCTGTTCAAGCTCGACCAGAAGGAGCCGGATTCGTCGATTACCGCGGACACGGTGACGCCGAAGCTGGTGATCGCCGGCACGGTACAGAGCGTGGTCGAGCAGATCCTCGCATTCCGCGAAAAGGTGGGCCCCTTCGGCACGCTCTACTATCCTTGCCACGACTGGGTGGATGCGAAGCTCGCCAAGCGCTCGATGGAGCTGATGGCCGACGAGGTAATGCCGAAGGTGAACGCGGCGCTGAAGGACTAGGCGTTAAGTCGGATTGATGCGCCGGCGCGTTGCGCAGAGAATCGCCATCACCTGGCCGAAGCGCGTCACGCGGATTTCATCGCCGAGCTTCTGGCGGCGGCGCCAGAAGAGCATGTTGCGGCGGTAGGTGCTGTAGGCGACGCGGCGAACGGTCATTTCGGCACGACCCGGTAAAAGGAACAGCGCATGAGTGCAAATCCAGCCACCGCCCAGGTCCCGCAAGCCCGCACGCCCGGTGCGAAGCGCGCCGGTTCCGGCGAGTACCTCTTCGATATGCATAACGTGAACCCGATCATGGGCGGCCCTGGGTATTCACCCGTCTTCGGCGGCTGCGTCGAGGGCGAGCGCATGATCGTCGCGCTGATGCGCTATCCCGCGGGCCAACCATCAGAGCCGCACTCGCATCCGAACGAGCAATGGATCTTCATCCTCGAAGGCGAACTCGAGATGCAGTTCGACGGCGTGTGGCAGCGCGGCACGGCCGGATACGTCTTCTACGTGCCGGCGGGCAAGGTGCATTGCGCGCGCAACGAAGGGCCGAGCGACTGCGTCTTCTTCACCTGCAAGGACGCCTCCCACGGTTTGCACGGCAACAAGGCCTGAATTCGGGGACGGAGCCCGAACCAATTCGGGCTCCGTCCCCGAATTATTCGACTTTGATCTTCGCTTCGCGCACGAAGGCGCCCCACGCTTCGGTTTCCTTGCGCACGAGCTCGGTGAATTCCTGCGGCGATTTGGACACAGCGACGCTCATCATCTGCTTCGCGAGACCGTCCTTCTGCTCGGGCTTTGTCAGTATCGCGGCGACGGCGCTATAGAGCTTGTCCACCACCGCCTTCGGCGTCGCTGCGGGCGCGAACATGCCCTGCCATGCGTTCGTGCCGATGCCCGGATAGCCCTGCTCGGCGAGAGTGGGCACGTTTGGCAGCTCGGCGAGGCGCTCGCTCGGGACGGCGGCGAGCGCTTTCAGGCGGCCGCTCCGGATGTGCGGCAGGAGCGATGCCATATTGAAGAACGCGACCTGCACTTCGCCGGCGATCATCGCCGGAATGGCTTGCCCCGCGCCGCCCTTGTACGGCACATGCGTGAGCTCGATGCCGGCCGCGCGCATCAAGCGCGCCATGTCGAGGTGCGGGTAGCTCCCCATGCCGACGGAAGCGAAGTTGATCCTGCCCGGGCTTTTCTTCGCTTCGGCGATGAACTGGGCGACGTTCTCCGCCGGGAAGCTCGCGTTCGCCACCAGCACATGCGGGATCTCGACGAGTTTCGTGATGCCGGCGAGATCGCGCGAGGGGCGAATGCTCAGTTGATCGGCGTAGATGTTCTCGTTGATGGCGTTGGTCGAGACGTTGCCGACGATCAGCGTATAGCCGTCGGCCGGCGCCTTGGCGGCCGCCTCGAGCGCGATGTTGCCGTTCGCGCCGGGGCGGTTCTCGACGAGGAATGTCTGTCCGAGCGACTCGGTCAGTCGCGCCGCGACGATGCGCGCGATGATGTCGGTGGCGCCGCCCGGGCCGTAGGGCACGAGCATGCGCACCGGTTTCGACGGATAGCTTTCCTGCGCGGCGGCGGCGGCCGCGAGCGCGATGCAAAACAGCGCGGCGATGAAGCGCATCGTGATCCTCCTCGCATGACATCATAGCTGATGCGCACCGTAGACATTCACGCTCACTGGTATCCCGAGGAGTGGCTCGCGCTCTTCGCGAAAGACGGCGCGCGCGAGGGCGCCGCGCTCGAGCGCAAGGAAGGCGGCGGCTTCATGCTGCGCGCGAAGCAGATCACCAATGCGTTCGACCAGCGCTTCGTCGTTGTCGATGAGCGAGTGAAGGCGATGGACGAGCGAAGAATCGACGTCCATGCGCTCTCGCTCACGACGCCGATGGTGTACTGGGCCTCAGGTCCGCTCGGTCTCGCGTTGAGCCAGGCGTTCAACGACGCGGCGAGCGCGGCACACCGCAAGCACCCTCAGCGGCTCGTCGGCCTCGCCATGGTACCGATGCAGGCGCCCGATCTCGCCGTGCGCGAGCTCGAGCGCGCGTCCAAGCTCCCC
>JBHELS010000443.1:0-2803 GCA_046263015.1 Burkholderiales bacterium
CGGTGAGGCAGTCGACCAGCACCGCGGCGCCGCCGGGGCCATACCCCTCGTAGCGCGCCTCCTCGTACGTGACGCCGTCGAGCTGGCCCGCGCCGCGCTTGACGGCGTTCTGCACGCTGTCCTTCGTCATGTTGGCTTCGCGCGCCTTGTCCATCGCCAGGCGCAGGCGCGGGTTGGCGTTGGCATCGCCGCCGCCGAGCTTCGCCGCCACGGTGATTTCCTTAATCAGCCGGGTGAACACCTTGCCCTTCTTCGCATCCGCCGCCGCCTTGCGGTGCTTGATGTTGGCCCATTTGCTGTGACCCGCCATGAGCTAAGATTTTAGCGTCATGGCCGCGCCTCTCCTCGTCGCAAAAAGCGACAAGACCGAGCTTGCCCTTCTGCCGGCGCTCGCCAATCGACACGGTCTCATCACCGGCGCGACCGGCACCGGCAAGACCGTGACGCTGCAGTCGCTCGCGCAGCGCTTCTCATCGATCGGCGTACCGGTCTTCTTGGCAGACGTGAAAGGCGACCTGACCGGGCTCGCCAAGCAGGGCGCGGGCAACGCAAAGGTCGATGCGCGGCGCAAGCAGCTGAAGCTCGCCGCCGAGAGCGCCGCCTGCCCGGTTCTCTTCTGGGACGTATTCGGCAAAGCCGGCCATCCCGTTCGCGCGACGGTCTCAGACATGGGTCCGCTCCTCCTTGGCCGCATGCTCGCTCTCAACGAGACGCAGGAAGGGGTGCTCGCGATCGTCTTCAAGATCGCCGACGACAACGGCTGGCTCCTTCTCGACTTGAAGGATTTGCGGGCGATGCTCGAGCACGTGGGCGACAACGCCGCGCAGTACAAGACGCAGTACGGGAACGTCTCGAGCGCGTCGATCGGCACCATCCAGCGGGGCCTTCTTACGCTCGAAGCGCAGGGCGGCGGCCAGTTCTTCGGCGAGCCGATGCTCGACATCGCCGACCTCATGCGCGTGCAAGGCGGCGAGGGCGTCGTCAGCATCCTTGCGGCCGACAAGCTGATGGGCTCGCCCAAGCTCTACTCCACGTTCCTCCTCTGGCTTCTGGCCGAGCTCTTTGAACATCTGCCCGAGGTCGGCGACCCGGAGCAGCCGAAGCTCGTGTTCTTTTTCGATGAAGCGCACCTCCTCTTCGACGAGGCGCCCAAGGCGCTCCTCGAAAAGATCGAGCAGGTGGTGCGCCTCATCCGCTCGAAGGGCGTCGGCGTCTACTTCGTGACGCAGAATCCGCTCGACCTCCCGGAGAGCGTGCTCGGGCAGCTGGGCAACCGCGTGCAGCACGCGCTGCGCGCCTTCACGCCGAAGGACCAGAAGGCGGTGAAGACCGCGGCGGACACTTTGCGGCCCAATCCGAAGCTAAAGGCGGAACGCGTAATTACCGAGCTCGAGGTGGGCGAAGCGCTCGTCTCCTTCTTGGACGCGAAAGGCACGCCCTGCATGGTGGAGCGGGCGTTCGTCGTCCCGCCCGCGAGTCAGCTCGGGCCGATCACGGACGGCGAGCGCGCCGAGCTCATCCGGCGCTCGCCCCTGGCCGGCAAGTACGACAAGTCGGTCGATCGCGAATCGGCGTACGAGAAGCTAAAGGGGCGCACGGCGGCGAAGCCGGCGGAACCGGCGCAAAGCTCGAACCCGGTCTCCGACATCCTCTTCGGCAAGACCGGCCCGCGCGGCGGCCGGCAATCGCAGGGCATGGTGGAAGCGCTCGCGAAGAGCGCGGCGCGATCGATCGGCTCCGAGCTCGGCCGGCAGATCCTGCGCGGCGTGCTCGGCTCGGTGCTCGGCGGAAAACGGCGTTGAGCCGCCGTCTTCTGCCCCCGCCAGTTAGATAGAGCTCTGGCCCGAATTTGAGCGCGGCTTCCTATCGCAGGTGGGGCGTCGCACTTGCGATCGCCGGGACGCTCGTTTTCTCGTTCCGGCCGATCCTGGTGAAGCTCGTCTATGTCACCTTTCCGGTCTCGCCGGTGACGCTGCTTTTTCTGCGAATGATCATTTCGCTTCCTTTCTTCTTGATCGTCGCTGGCTGGTTGCGCCGCCAGGAGCCGCGGTTGACGCGCGTCGACTGGGCAAAGGTGGCGGCACTCGGCTTTACCGGCTACTACGCCGCGAGCTTCCTCGATTTCCTCGGCCTGCAGTACGTCGGCGCGGGCGTCGGGCGGCTGATCCTCTATCTCTACCCGACGCTTGTGCTCCTCATTTCGTTCCTCTTCCTGCACAAGCGCCCCACGCGCCGCCAGCTCACCGCCCTCGTCATCACCTACGCCGGCGTTGCGCTGATCCTTTCGAGCCAGGCCCAGGGCGGCGCCCAAGGAAAGCTTTTCGTGCTCGGGGCGCTGCTCGTATTTGCCTCGTCGCTCTTCTACGCGACCTACCTCGTCGCGGGCGGCGAGCTCGTCAAGCGCATCGGCTCGATGCGCTTCACCGCCTACTCGATGGCCATCGCCACGCTGCCAGCGGTCATGCAATTCTTCTTGATCGAACCGATATCGGCGCTCGACCTGCCGAGCAAGGTGTGGCTCTACGCGATCCTGCTCGGCACGGTAACGACGGTGCTGCCGCTTTTCATCCAGGCCGAGGCGCTGAAGCGCATCGGCGCCCCGGAATTCGCGTTAATCGGCGCGCTCGGCCCGGTGAGCGTAGCGGTGACGAGCTCGTTGGGGCTCGACGAGCGCTTCACGGCGATGCAGGCAATCGGCGGGGCGCTCGTGATCTTCGGCGTGCTGCTCGTCTCTTTGAAGAGGAGTTGACATGGATCTCGGCATTCGCGGCAGGACGGCACTCGTCTGCGCCGCTTCCAAGGG
>JBHELS010000444.1:0-2746 GCA_046263015.1 Burkholderiales bacterium
TGTCGTGGCAGCCGTAGATCCGAAGCCGCGTGCCGCGGCGATAGGCGGGACCGAAGAAGGGAAAGCCCATGATGTGGTCCCAGTGCACATGCGACATGAAGATGTTGACCCTCGCCGGCCTGCCGCCTTCTCGCGCGGTGATATGGTCGCCAAAGGCGCGCGCGCCGCTGCCCATGTCGCAGACGAAGTATTCTTCGTGGCCGATGTCGAGCTCGACGCACGAGGTGTGGCCGCCGAACGTGTGGCTCACCGAAAAGGGGAGCTGCTCGTGGGCGAAGGTATAGGCCTCGCCGTAGGATTCAAAGCGCCGGCCCGAGGCCGCGACGAGCGCCTTCGCGAGCCGGTCGCGGATGTCGGCCGCCGTGAGACCGACGGGGATCGAGCCGCGCGTACCCCAGAACCGTACGCGCATCACCGCCGTCAACCGCGATCGAAGGCCTGCACGGCCTCGGGCGAGATGGAGGCGAGCGCCTCGCGCGTCGTGCCGTACACCGGCAGAACGAGGTTGAAGCGGCTGATCTGAAGAATCTCGGCAACGACCGGCTCGGGCGCAGAGACGATCATGCGGCTATTGCGTGCGCCGGCCTGGCGCGCGGCAATCATCAGGCAGCGAAGGCCGGCGCTCGAAACATATTCCAGCCGGGACAGATCGAGCACCAGCGCCGCTCCGTCGCTCGCGCAGGCGTCGAGTTCGACCGCGAGATCGGTCTGGAATGCGTCGCAATTGTCGTGATCGAGCCGGCCGCGCGGGATGGCGACGCGCGCACTGCCGTAGCTACGATGCTCAAGTGCCATGAGGTCGTGGAGTTCCGCGTTTCGGCGCTATTCTAGGGTGCGCCATGCAGAAACCCAAACTCGCCGCCGCGCGTCTTGCCGATGCGCACGAGCGCCGGGAGCAATTCACACCGCTCGCTGCGGAACTTTCACCGCGTACGCCAGAAGAGGCTTACGCGATCCAGGATTGCTACGTTGCGCGCCGCGCAGAAAAGCTGGGCGCCATCGCGGGCTACAAGATTGCGCTCTCCTCAACGGAGATGCAGCGCTTCGTGGGTGTCGACTCGCCGCAGGCAGGCGTCATGCTCGCCTCGACCTTGCATCGCACGCCTGCGTGGGTGCGCGCCGCAGATTACGTACGGCTCATCGTCGAATTCGAAATCGCGGTGGAAATCGCCGCTGATCTGCCGGTGGCGGACGCTCCGTATACGCGCGAAAGCGTAACGCCGTACGTGCGCGCGATCATGCCAGCGATCGAGCTCGCCGACGATCACAACGCCGACTACTCGCAGATCGCCAAGCACCCGCTCGATCTCATCGCCGACAACGGGTGGAACGAAGGCGCGGCGCTCGGCCTGCCGTTCGAGGATTGGCGCGCGCTTGATCTCGCGGCATTACGCGGCGTCGCGACGATCGACGGACGCGTGGTGGGGGAAGGGCTCGGGGCCGCAGCCATGGGCCATCCGCTAGAAGCGCTCGCTTGGATCGCGAACCATCTCGCAAGCCGGGGCCGCGCCCTCGTCTTTCGCGACGTGGTGATCACCGGCAGCATGATCACCAGCAAGACGGTGCAGGCGGGCAACCTGGTCAGATTCGAGCTCGAGCGCCTCGGCGCGGTAGAACTACGGGTCGACTAAATCTCCGATCACTCGCCACGCACCGCGGGCGAGCGGGTTAAGCGAGTAGCTACCGTCCATAGCCCGGGTGCGCTGTCGCGCTGCTGAGACACGAGCGCCGCCGGCTGCACGCTGCCAGGAAGTGCGCGGTACGCAAGGCGGCCGCTCGTGTCGCGGATTGGGAACATAGGCCGTCCGGCGTCGGGGCGATACATTTCCCGGCACGTCGCTCTTGAAAAATGGCGGCCGTGCGAAAGCTCGTCGCCGGGCTGCGGCCGTACCTTTTCATCGCCGGCCTCTTCAGCCTTGCCATCAACCTGCTGCTCCTCGCCCCGCCGCTCTACATGCTGCAGGTGTTCGATCGCGTGCTGACGAGCCGCAGCAACGAAACCCTGGTGATGCTCACCATTGCGGTTGTCGGCGCGCTCCTCATGATGGCGACGCTCGACGCCGTACGCGCCTATCTCCTCGCCGCCGTCGGTTCAGCGCTCGACCGCTCGCTCGGCCCGCGGGTGGTGGAGGGGCTCGTCGCCGAGGCGACCGGCCTCGGCGCGCGCGAGCACGCGCACGCGCTTCGCGACGTGAATAGCCTGCGCAGTTTTCTCAGCGGCTCCGGGATCATGGCGCTCTTCGATGCGCCCTGGCTACCGATCTTCGTCCTCATCATTACGCTCTTTCATCCGCTCATGGGGGCGCTCGCGCTCGCCGGAGCGCTCGTCATGCTCGCTCTCGCGTACGTCAACGAGCGCGCCACGCGCGAGCCGCTCGAGCGCGCGCAGGCGGAAGGCCGCCGCGCCGCGCGCTTCATCGATGCGAGCCTGCGGAACGCCGAAGTGGTGAATGCGCTCGGCATGCTGCCCGCGCTGACAGCGCGCTGGTCGACGCTGAACGAAGCGGCGCTGCAAGAGCAGCGGCGCGCTACGCGCGCGGGTGCCGCGCTCTCGAGCTCGACCAAGTTCACTCGTCAGTTCATCCAGAGCGCCATGCTCGCGCTCGGCGCGTTTATCGTGCTCGACCAGCAGGCGAGCCCCGGCATCATGATCGCTGCCACCATTCTTCTGGGGCGCGCGCTGGCGCCGGTCGAACAGCTGGTCGCGGGCTGGAAGAGCCTGGTGGAAGCGCGCGCCGCGTGGGCG
>JBHELS010000445.1:0-4894 GCA_046263015.1 Burkholderiales bacterium
AGCGCACGAAGGTCATGTGTCGCGTGCGATCGGACACTTTGAAGCCGAGCTCCTCGACCGCGAAGCGCTCCGCCGCATCCACATCCTTCGAATTCAGCACGACGTGCGAGAGCTGAATCGGCTGGTCGCGGCTCGCCGGGAGAGGCGCTGCCGGCTCCTCCGCGACAAACCGGTAGATCTCGCCATCGGGGCCTTTCAGCTCGCGCTCTTTGCCGATGTCGGCGGGCGAGCCGCAGAAAGTGATGCTGCGGATGGCTGGCTCGCCGCGCTCGAGGCCGATGAGGTAGGGAAGCGCGGCGCTGCCGCGCAGACGCACGGCGGCGCCGTTCTCCACGCGCGTAAGACCCCACAAATCGGCAAAGAAACGCGCCGCGGCCTCGACGTCGGCAAGGCGCAGTTCGACGCTTTGCAGCTTGATCGGCATCGCCGCCATTATCGCCGGGCTATTTCACCCGGCCGGCTGCCTCGCGCACGTAGCTCATATCGACGTACTTCTGCGCCTCGACATGGTCCTTCAGGATGCCAATCGTGCGCTGATCGTCGAAGTTCGACTGCAGGAGCTTGACGTCGATGATGCCGTCGACCGGGCGGTAGTAATCCTTGTCGGTGAAGAGCCAGGGGTCGAGCACCGGTGCCGGGATCTTGCTCGCGTTCGAGGCGATCTCGACGACCTGCTTGTGGTTCTTCGGATCGAGGAGGAAGCGCAACACCCGAAGATAGTCCTCGAGCATGTCGACCACTGCCGCGCGGTTCTTCTGCAGGAAGGCCTGCCGTGCGACCCAGATGCCGAGGAAGTTCGGCCCGAGCGCCTGGCCCTCGGTGAAGAGCACGCGCGCATTGGCACGCAGCTCCGGGTTGTAGGAGAAAGGCGGCACCGCCGGGATGAGCTCGACCTTCTTCTCGAGGAGCATGGCGCGCATGTTGGGGAACTGTGCCTCGACCACCGTGAACGCGCTGTCGTCGAGGCCGCTCTTGCGCAGCATGACGCGCGCCGCGACATCCACGGCGCTGCCGCGCGCGTTGGTGGCGAGCGTCTTGCCCTTGAGGTCGGCGATCGACTTGATGCCGCTGTCATTGCGCACCATGAACTCGTTCGAGTAATGGCCCGGCGCGCCGTCGCGGAATTCATCCAGGATGATGCGCAGGTCTTCCATGCGCGCGTTCTGGATGGCGAGCGGAAAGGAGGTGAAGCCGAGGAGCCCGATGTCGAGCTCGTTCGTGCCGATGGCGGTGAGCTGCGGCGTCGTACCCTGGAAGCGCGTCGCCTCGACGACATAAGACTTGCCGTAATGGCGAAGCTGATCCTTCATCGTGAAGATGAACTGGCCGAGGTTTGCCACCGGCACGATCCAGGCAATGCGCATCTTGACGGGCTGCTGTGCGCTCGCCTCGAGCGCGACGAGCGCGGCGAGCGCCGCGATGATCCACTTCATTTGCTTCATCACTCCTCCTCGAACGTTAAACCGTAGCCGGCGGCAGGGCTTCGGCATGCCACATGAGAAGCCGCCGCCGCATAAACGCCATGCCTTTCACGAGCGCGTAGCCGGCGATCGCGATCTCGACAATACCAGCGAAGACGCCGGGCGAGTCGGCGTAGCGCGAGGCGGCGAGCATCGCGCCGCCCAAGCCCTTGCCGCCGGTCAGCATCTCGGCGACGACGCAGACGATGAGCGCGATCGGCAGCGCCACCTGCAGGCCGGTGAGCACCTGCGGCGAGGCCGCCGGCAGCACGATCTCGCGCATCAGCGCGCGCTCGTCGGCCCCCAGAGAGCGCGCCGACCAGGCGAGCTCGCGCTCGACGCCGCGCGCGCCGGCGATGGTCGCGGTGAGTACCGGGAAGATGGCGTCGAAGACGATCATGGTGATTTTGGAGGTGTCCTGGAAGCCGAGCCACAGCGTCACCACCGGCAAGAACACGATCTTCGGCATCGGGAAGCCGATCGAGATGAGCGGCTCGAAGAACCAGCGCACCGCGGCAGAGCGTGCGATGGCGAGCCCGAGCGCGACGCCGAGCAGCGTGGCGATGGCGAAGCCCGCGAGCGCGCGGTAGAGCGTCAGGCCCAGATTGATTGCGAGCTGGCCGCTCGCCGCGTCGGCCCAGATGCGCTCGGCGACCGTGCTCGCCGCCGGCAGCACAAAGGCGCTGAACACGCCGCTCCTCGCGAGCGCTTCCCACGCGATGAGCAGCGCAAGCACCGGCAGCAGGCTCAGGCGCGCCATCGCAGCATCCAGTTGGCAAAAAGCATATAGAGGCGATCGGCGACGAAGCCGAGGAAGGCAACCGTCAGTACCGCGGCGAACATGGCGTCATAGACGCCCGCTTCGCCGAGCGTGCCGATCAGGTGTCCGAGGCCATCGCGCGAAGCGATGAGCTCCGAGCTGACGAGGAGGATGAAGGCGAGTGCAAGCGCGGTGCGCGTGCCGTTCAGGAGCTCGGGCAGCGTGCTTGGCACGACGACATCCCAGAGGACGCGAAGCCGCCCGGCGCCGAGGCTCCGCGCCGACCAGAGCATCACCGCCTCGCAGCCGCGCGCCCCGTTGAAGGCGCCGATCGTCACCGGCAGCATGCAGGCGAGGAAGATGAGCAGGATCTTGGAGGCGTCGCCAAAGCCGAGCCACAGCGCGGTCACCGGGATAAGCGCCGACTTCGGCAACGGATAGAGCGCTTCCACGAGCGGATCGACGAGCGCGCGCAGCGGTCGCCACCACGCCATGGCGATCCCGAGCACCGCGCCCACCGCGACCGAAAGCGCAAAGCCGACGCCGGCGCGCCAGAGCGACGCCCCGGCGTCAGTCCAGAGCTCGGCGCTTGCGAGGAGCTCAGCCCAGGCCTTGAGCACGCTCGAGAGCGCTGGCAGCGCGCGCGTCGATACGAGGCCGCTGCGCGAGGCGAGCTCCCAGGCGCCTGCAAGGATCAGGACGGGCAGGTAATAGAGGGCGCCTCTCATCCCGCCTGCGCCTTCAGCGCTTCGTCGCGCACGAGCCCCCAGATCTCGTCGACGCGCTCGCGAAAGCGCGCATTGCGCAGGAGATGCGGGTCCTCGCGGTCGAAGTCGGTGGCGACGACCGCCTTGATGCGCCCGGGCCGCGCCGACATGACGAAGACCCGCTGCGCGAGGTACGCGGCCTCCTGCACATCATGCGTCACAAACACCACGGTTTTGGGCGAAGCGCGCCACAGGCGCAGTAGCTCCGTCTGCATCAGGCTGCGCGTCTGCGCATCGAGCGCGCCGAAGGGCTCGTCCATGAGGAGGGTGCGCGGATCGATGGCCAAGGTGCGCGCAATGGCCGCGCGCTGCTTCATGCCGCCCGAGAGATGCGACGGGTAGGCCTTCTCGAAGCCGCCGAGGCCGACCTTGACGATGAACTCGCGCGCGCGGCGCTCGCGCTCATCCTTCGGCAGGCCTTGCTTTTCCAGTCCGTAGAGCACGTTGCCCAGCACCGTTTTCCACGGGAACAGGGCGAAATGCTGGAAGACGATGCCGCGATCAGGCCCGGGCCCGGTCACCGGGGTGCCCCCGACGTGGATGGTGCCGCTTCCGATCGGCAGGAAGCCGCCCATGAGATAGAGCAGCGTCGATTTGCCGCACCCCGACGGGCCGAGAAGGGCGACGAACTCCTGGTCCTTCACCTCGATCGAGATGTTTGAGAGCGCCGGAACCTGCCGGCCGTCGGGCGTGCGGTACGTGTGGCTGACGCCCGCGACTTCGATCATTCCGCGGCGGCCGCGGCGTGAATCTCCAGGATCTCGCGCACGAGGCTCGGTTTTCTCGCGCGCGCAATGCCGCATTCGCAGGCGATGCCGAACTTCGGGGCGTACTTCTTCGCGCTCGCCATGCGCTTTCGCGTGCCATCGATGCCGTCGGTGGCGTGGACCAGGCCGAGGTAGAGCTCGCCGCGAAATTGCAGCTCCTTGAGCGGCGCGAAATAGGCATCGTCCGAGCGGGCGATCGGCACCGGCATGTGCAGGTAGTGGATCGGCCGCGCCACCGCCCGAACCATGGCGTTCGCGACCTCGACCATGCGTCCCATGTCGCGCGGCTGCAGCATGTGCTGGGCGCCGAAATCGCCATAGCAGAGATGAACGCCTAGCTCGACGTCTTCCGGCACCGCGGCGCAGATGCGCCGCATGCGGGCCATCACCTCCTCGATCGAGGCCTTGACCATCGGAAAGTGGTCCTGCGGCTGGCCATCGAGCATCAGCATCTCGTGGCAGAAATCCCACTGGATCGCGAGATCGCGATGCGGGATCGCGGCGGCGAGGCGCTCGACCTCGCGGATCATCGCCCTTTCGTAGGCCGCATCGATGGCGATGAGATCGCGCCTGGTGCTGAAGGCATAGATGACGCCCATCGGCGTGGGCAGGCACACCTGGAACCGGACGCCCTGCGGAATCTCGCCGCGCTCGCGCGCGGCGCAGAAGTCGAGGTAAGACCCCTTCGCCTCGCGCGCATAGCCGAGCTCGCCAAACGTCACCTCCTCCGGTGTCACGCCTTCGGCGAGGCAGAGCTTCGGAAACTTGCTCGTTGGGCGCACTTCGCCGCTCGGGTCCGGGCGCAGATAGGGACTCGAGCGAAGGAGCGGGTACTGAAAGCTGACCCAGAGCCGTCGCGGTCCTACTTCGCCGTCCGGGATGCGGCGCAGGTGCTTGCCGAGCAGGCGGCCGACCGCCGAGTAAACCTCTTCCACGGTGTCCAGACCGATGCTGCCGACCAGATGAACGTTCATGGCGTTTAGCGCACGGCTCGGCGCCGGCATCATTAGATGAACATGTTCATGTTCCGCTCGCCTCGCCGGCACTGTCAAGCCGGCGGACTTCGTTTAAGCGTGCTTGCGCGCGGGCTTTGCCGTATCGAGAAGGAGCGCTGCCATGTCCTTCGCGCGCCACGCGGCG
>JBHELS010000446.1:0-5701 GCA_046263015.1 Burkholderiales bacterium
TGAGGCCGCGGCCCCACCGTGGCGCTCGGGCCGTCGAACTTCGCCTCGGCGCGCGGGGTGGCGGCGGGCGGCGGCGACGGCTTGGCGGCCCTCGGCGGAGAAGGGGTCGGCGCTTCGGAGGCGGCGGGCGGCGCTGCCGGCCGCTCGGGCGCGGCGTCGCCTGGCGCGGCCGCGGTCGGCTCGGGCTGCGGCGGCGCGCCGGCGCAGCCGGCGAGCAGCAAGGCGATACAGGCGAGCGCTATTTTTCCGGGCATCGGCAGGCCAAATAGTCGCATACGACGACGGGCGCCGCCGGCTAGAGCAGATTCTTACGGACGTAGATCTTCTGGCCTACGTGCAGCACGCTTCCGGTGCGATTCCACTGTTTGAGCAGCCGTACGCTCACGCCGTAGCGCTTGGCAATTGTCCAGAGCGTATCGCCCGTCCTTACCCGGTGCACGATGCCCAGGCGGCCGCGAACTGGGATCGGCGGCGCGTACATCACGGGGAGCTTGGCGGCGAGCGGCGCTTGGGCACCCGTCGGCACGACCAGCACTTTGGGCAGCCGCCAGGAACGGCTCGGGATGCCGTTCACCTTCTTGAGGTCGGCAATGGTCAGGCCGTAGCGCTCGGCGATGTTGCCGAAGCTATCGCCGTGCTTCGGGTGGTACACCGTCCAGGAGACGAGCGACTTCGCCTCGCGCTTCGCCAGGTTGTCGTAGAAGACCGGCACCTTCTCCGCAGGCAGCACGAGGCGCGAGGCTTCCGAGGCGCGGATCAGCGGGCGGTTGAACCCCGGATTCAGCGCCAGGAACTCCTCCACCGGCATCTCGGCGAGCTCGGCAGCGAGCTGCAGATCCATGTCGGGCGTCTCGCTCACTTGCGCGAAGTACGGCAGGTTGGGGATCGGGTCGATATCGATGCCGAAGCGTGCCGGGTCGCGCACGATGTTCTTCATCGCCTGGAGCTTCGGCACATAAAGGCGCGTCTCCCGCGGCATGCGCAGGCTCGCGTAGTTTGTTGGCTTGTGCGCCTTGCGGTTGCGGGCGATGGCGCGCGCGACGCCGTTCTCGCCCCAGTTGTACGCGGCGAGCGCGAGCTGCCAGTCGCCGTAGCGCTCGTAGAGCTTCGTCAGCAGGTCGAGCGCGGCATTGGTCGAATCGACGATGTCGCGGCGCTCGTCGTACCACCAGTTCTGCTCGAGCTCGAAGCGCTTGCCCGTCGCCGGGATGAACTGCCACAGCCCCGAGGCATGGGCGCGCGAATAGGCCATCGGGTTGAAGGCGCTCTCCACCATGGGCAGGAGCGCAAGTTCGGTCGGCAGCCCGCGCCGCTCGATCTCGGTGACGATGTGATACAGGTAAAGCTTGCTGCGCGCGAACATGCGCTCGAGATATTCGGGCTGCGAGGCGTAGTACGCCGTCTGCTTGCGAACGAGCGACCCATCGAGCTCGGGCATGGCAAAGCCCTTGCGGATGCGCTCCCACAGATCCTCGCTCGGGCGCGTGCCGTCGACGGTGGCGATCGGCGGACGCGACGGCATGACGGTTCGCGTACCGTCGAACGGCACCGCCTTGATCGCGGGAGCCGCCGTGCCGGCCGCCATCGGCGTCGCCTTTGCCGCAGGTGCCGCCGCACGCGCGCTCGATGCGGGCGTCGATGCCGGTGGTGCGGTCGCGGCCGGCGCCGGCGCGGGCGCGGGTTCAGGCGCTTGCGGCGGACTTGCGCACGCTTGCAACAATGCCGCGAGGCAGGCGCTGAGAACGGCGCGGCGGCTCAAAAGCGATTCTTCCAGTCGCGGATCGCGGCAAAGACGCGCACCGGGTCGGCAATGCGCGCGCCGAGATATTTGTTCGCCGACTCGATCACCGCCGGCTCGCGGCAGCGAAGGAAAGGATTCGTCGCCTTCTCGTCGCCGAGCGTGCTCGGCAATGTGGGCTTGCCCGCATCGCGCAACCGGCGATCGCGCTCTTCACGCGCGCTGAGCGCCCCGTTGCCCGGTTCTACCGCTTTTGCGAAGCCGATGTTCGCGAGCGTGTATTCGTGGCCGCAATAGACCTTCGTGTCGTCCGGGAGCGCGGCGAGCTTGGAGAGCGACGCGTACATCTGCTCGGCCGTGCCTTCGAAAAGCCGCCCACAGCCGCACGCGAAGAGCGTGTCGCCGCAGAAAAGCGCGCCGGCCCCATAATAGGCGATGTGCGCACGCGTATGGCCTGGGATGTCGAGAATAGAGAAGCTGACTCCGAGCTCGGGGATGCTGATGCGATCGCCCTCCGATACCGGCTGCGTCAGCGTCGCGATCGGCTCGTTCTTCGGCCCGAAAACGGGCACTCGGTAGCGCTGCAATAGTTCGGCGATGCCGCCGACGTGATCCGGATGATGATGGGTGGCGAGGATCGCGGCGAGCTCGAGCTTCTCGCGCGCGAGATAGTCGAGCACCGGTCGCGCTTCGCCGGGATCCACCACGGCAGCGTAGCGTTCATTGCGCAGCGTCCAGACGTAGTTGTCTTTGAACGCTGGAATTGGGACGATGCGCGGCACGATCTCCATGTCGATGCGGCAATCCTTCGTGCAAAACGGGGCGCAAAAGTATAACGGCGAGCGCTCGTCTCTTTCCGGGTGGTTCCTCACACCCCAAGGAGCTTATGTGCTCGGCTGGGAGCTCGCCCAGTTTGACAGCGCTGTCGATGATGTGTTCGGTTTCCGGGCAGTACAGGTCGGCCTACCGGAGGTCGATTTCCTGCGACAGAACCGCATCCCTTTTCGCTTCTCGCTCGCGCTCGAGCCAGGCGCGGCGATCGCCGCCGATCCGCTGCAGCTGCCGCTCGCATCGCAGAGCGTCGACCTGATCGCTCTGCCGCACGTCCTCGAATTCCATCCCAACCCGCACGAAGTGTTACGCGAAGCCGAACGCGTCCTTATGCCCGAGGGTCAGATGGTCATTTCCGGCTTCAACACGGCATCGCTCTGGCGTCTGCGCCAGCTCTTCACTTCGCGAAGCGCGGGCGTGCCTTGGGACGCGCGCATGATCGGCATTTTGCGACTTCGCGACTGGCTGCGCGTGCTCGGCTTCGAGCTAAATGGCGGCAAGTTCGGCTGCTACGCGCCGCCCTTTCGCCAGCAACTGTGGCTCGATCGGTTCGCCTTCATGGACAGAGCGGGCGCGCGCTGGTGGCCGCTCCTCGGAGGCATCTACGTCGTTCGCGCGGTGAAGCGCGTGCACGGCATGCGCTTGGTCACGCCCGCCTGGCGCGTCGAACGGGCGCGGCGCCGCTCGCTCGCCCCCGTATCTCAGCGAAGCCACAAGAACCACCACGATGGCCGCTGACAATGTCGTCGAGATCTATAGCGATGGCGCCTGCCGCGGCAACCCCGGCCCCGGCGGCTGGGGGGCGCTCCTCAGGGCGAAGGGCGCCGAAAAGGAAATCTACGGCGGCGAGGCGCAGACCACCAATAACCGGATGGAGCTGATGGCGGTCATCCGGGCGCTCGAAGCGCTGAAGCGTCCGAGCTGCGTGCGCCTGTATACGGATTCGCTCTATGTGCAGAAGGGCATCTCGACTTGGATCCACGACTGGAGGCGCCGCGGCTGGCTGACCGCGGACAAGAAGCCGGTCAAGAACGTGGACCTGTGGCAGCGCCTCGGCGAGCTGGCCGCGAAACATGAGGTAGAGTGGCACTGGGTGCGCGGCCATGCCGGGCATCCGGAAAACGAGCGGGCCGACAAGCTCGCCAATAAGGGGATACCTAACAATAATGACGCGCCAAGTCGTCCTTGACACGGAAACCACCGGCCTCAACGCCAAGCTCGGCGACCGCATCATCGAAATCGGCTGTGTCGAGATCCTCTCGCGGCGGCTGAGCGAGCGCGAGTTCCACACCTATCTCAATCCCGAGCGCGACGTCGACCTCGGCGCCACCCGGGTGCATGGGCTGACGCTTGAGGATCTGCGCGCGAAGCCGAAGTTCGCCGATATGGCGCGCGAGTTCCTCGATTTCGTCGCCGGCGCCGAGCTCATCATCCATAACGCCGAGTTCGACGTCGAGTTCCTGGATCTTGAGCTGCGCCGTGTGGGCCTCGGGCGTCTTGGCGATCACATCGCCGCGGTGACCGATACGCTCGCCTTTGCGCGCGAGATCCATCCCGGGAAGAAGAACACGCTCGATGCGCTGTGCGAGCGCTACTTCGTCAATAACGCGAATCGCACCGTGCACGGCGCGCTCCTCGACGCGCGGCTTCTCGCCGAGTGCTACCTCGCCATGACCCGCGGCCAGGAAAGCCTCGTCATGGAGCTTGAAACGCCGGCCGCGGCCGCCGCCGCTGCGGCGCTCATGCAGGTCGACATTGCGAGCCTCATCGTCCTGCCCGCGCTACCCGAGGAATTGGCGCTGCACGAGCGCTACCTCGACAACCTCGAAAAGCAGCAGAAGGCGCCAAGCCTCTGGCGCCGGGTCCTCGAATCCGTACCAAGTACGTAATACTTATTACGTACTTGGTACGGATTTAGTTAGTTCGAATAGCGCGCCTGGCGCGGCATCCACTCGGCGCCGGCGAGCTCGCGGCGGGCGCTTGGCAGCGTGATCTGGTAGTTGATGAGGTAAACGGGCGAATCTTCGGCGAACTGCTCGGTGTGCTTTTTCTCGACGACGTGCTCGAAGCAGCGCTCGAGCTTGGGCGAGCGGTTGGCGGTCGATTTCAAGAAGAGCTCGAAGCTCCAGCGCCCGGGCCGCAGGCGCAGCGGCTCGCTGCGGCCTTTCTCGGCGACATCGAAGAGCACGAATTTGGCGAGCGAACGTTTGCCTTCCAGCGCGAAGGCGGTGAACGGTTCAACGGCGTTCTGGTCGTCGAGCTTGCGCTTCGCCTGAATGAAGCGCTGCATGTCGACCTCCGCCACCGGAGAGAGAAGCACCGAGCGTTGGATGTCGCCGTCCATCGTCAGACGCACGGCGACCCATTCGACCACCCCGTCGGCGGTACCGCCGTTGGTGAACTGCAGCGGCAGAAGGAGCTTGACGTCGCCCCCCGCGCGGCTCGGCCGCGGGACGATGACGTCGCCCGCGAGCACCTCGGGCGAGAACTCGAGGAGGCCCGCCTTAAGCGCGCCGTAGATCGCCATGCACACGGCGGCGATGGCGAGGCCAAGCGCGAGCCATGCCGGGTCGGCGATATTGTTTCCGAGCCAGCTGACGAGCGCGAGGGAGACGGACAGGATCGCCGCCAGCACGAGCGCGGTCTTTCGCATACCGAGGAGGGTCTTCTTCATGCCGCCATTCGACGGCGCGGCGTGTGAATCGTCTAGCGCCGCCCCGCTATACTCGGCCTATGGCCGGCACCATCTTCGATCACAATCTCGACAAAAATCCGGCGAACTACGCTGCACTTACGCCGCTTTCGTTTCTCGAGCGGGCGGCCACGGTTTATCCACAGCGCGCCTCCGTAATCCACGGCGCCGAGCGCTACACCTGGGGCGAGACCTACGCGCGCTGCCGCCGTCTCGCCTCGGCGCTCGCAAAGCGCGGCATCGGAGTGGGCGACACGGTGGCGGCGATGCTGCCGAACACGCCGCCAATGTACGAGTGTCATTTCGGCGTCGCGATGACCGGCGCCGTGCTGAACACGCTCAACACCCGGCTCGATGCGCAGGCGATCGCCTTCATGCTCGAGCACGGCGAAGCGCGCCTTCTCATTACGGATCCGGAATTCGCTTCGACCATCGAAGCG
>JBHELS010000447.1:0-2611 GCA_046263015.1 Burkholderiales bacterium
TGCAGGCGCTCTTCGACAAGGTACAAGCCCAACTTCGCGAGTGAATGAAAGCTGGACGGCGCCGGACGGCGGCCGCGTTAC
The DNA here is from genome assembly GCA_046263015.1 of Burkholderiales bacterium. Taxonomy (GTDB): domain Bacteria; phylum Pseudomonadota; class Gammaproteobacteria; order Burkholderiales; family SG8-39; genus SCGC-AG-212-J23. Next base: position 82 of record JBHELS010000447.1, read on the forward strand.
GATCCGCCCGATTCGCGCTGCGGACCTTGCGCTGGAAGCGGAGTTCGTGAACCGCCTGTCCGCGCTCACGGGATATCGGCGGCTGATGTCGGCGAGACGGCTGACGCTCGAAGAGCTGCGGCGCTTCACCGACATCGATCCCGCGCGCGAGCGGGCGCTCATCGCCACGACGCTCGAGAACGGCCGCGAGCGACAGATCGCCGTCGCCCGCTACGTGAGGAGCGAAGCGGGGGGCGACGCGGAGCTCGCGATCGTGATCAGCGATGACTGGCAGCGGCGCGGCCTCGGCACGGCGTTGCTCGAGCGCCTGATCTCGCAAGCGAGGCGCGACCGTGTGCGCCGATTGGTGGCCACGGCGCTGAGTGACAATGGCGCCATGCAGGCGCTCGCTCGCAAATTAGGTTTTACGCTTGCGCGCAATCGCGAGTCGGCGTCGATCACGGATCTGACGCTCGTCCTGTAGCCGCGCTGCCGCCCCGATGGATGTCGCCGAACGTTTGCTACACGAGTTTGGGCCCGCGCTCGTCTTCGCGAACGTGCTCCTCGAGCGCCTGGGGATTCCGATTCCCGCCATGCCCGGCTTGATCGTCGGCGGTGCGTCCGCCGCCGAAGGAGAGCATTCGCTCGCCGCCGTCTATGCGCTCGCCGTGCTCGCGTGCGCCATCGGCGATGGGCTGTGGTACCTGCTTGGCCGGCGCTACGGCATGCGGGTGCTGCGGCTACTTTGCCGCCTGTCGCTCTCCGCGGACTCGTGCGTCCGGCAGACGACCTCGCACTTCGAGCGTTGGGGCGCGTGGACCGTGCTTTTCGGAAAATTCATACCGGGGGTCGCCAGCGTCGCGGCGCCGCTCGCGGGCGTCATGCGCATGCCGTGGACGAAATTCGCGCTCCTCACTATAGGCGGCTCGGCGCTCTGGGCCGGGCTCGCGGTCGGCGCGGGCGCGCTCTTCAGGCGCCAGGTGAGCGAGCTCCTGGCGATGCTCGAGAGCTACGGTTTCGTCGCCGGCATCGCGGTGGGCTCGCTCGTTGCCGCCTATATCGCGCTCAAGTGGTGGGAGCGGCGACGCTTCTACAAAACGGTGCGCATGGCGCGCATCACCGTCGATGAGCTCCATTCGCTCATGCAGGCGGGCGAGAAGCCGGTGATCGTCGATTTGCGCGGCATCGCGGAGCGCACGGCGGACGGCCGCGCCATCCCCGGCGCGCAAGCCGTGGATCTCGCGGAAGTCGAGCGGCGCATCGGCGATTTTCCGACCGACCGCGAGATCGTCTTCTACTGCAATTGCCCGAACGAAGCGTCCGCCGCGGTTGCCGCCAAGGCACTGCACGAGCTCGGTTACGAGAGGGTGCGGCCGCTTCTCGGTGGGGTCGATGCCTGGGTCTCGGCCGGCTACGCGCTCGAGCCGCTCGCCCGCGCGCCGGAATAGTCCACGTCGCAACCGAGCGGCGCGCACACCTCTTCTAGCGATTTGCGCTCGGCGTCGACGCCCATCCAGAGCGCCACGGCGGCGGCCGCGCACATCAATACGCCGGCGACCGCGTACGCGCCGAAAAGCGCCTGGCGGCTGCCGCTTTCGATGATCGCGCCGTAGAGCGGCGGGCCCGCGAAGCCGCCAAGCGCCGTGCCGATCGCGTAGAAGAGAGAAATGGCGATGGCCCGCATTTCGACCGGGAAGATTTCGCTCACCGTCAGGTAGGCGGAGCTTGCGGCGGCCGAGGCGACGAAGAAGATCGCGCTCCAGCAAAGCGAGAGCTGTGCGGGTGTCAGCGCATCGGCGGCGAATGCCTTGCCGGTGGCGATGAGGCCGAGGCCCGCGACGGCGTAGGTGAGGGCGATCATCTTGCGTCGGCCGATGGAGTCGAAAAGCCGCCCGAGGACGAGCGGTCCGAGGAAATTGCCGAGCGCGAACGGAAAGATGTAATAGCCGACGTGCTGCTCCGCCACGCCATAGAAGCGCGCGAGGACGAGCGCGTAGGTGAAGAAGATCGCGTTATAAAAAAGCGCTTGAGAAGCCATGAGCGCAAGCCCAAGGACCGCCCGGCGACGGTATCTTGTCGCCATGAGATGCGCGATCTCCGACCAGCCCGGCGAGGGCAGCGCGCGCATCGCGAGCCGCTCGGACACTGCCGGCAGCGCGCCGCGGCTTGCCGTCACTTCGCGCTCGATCTCGGCCACCACGCGTTCGGCTTCTTCGGCTCGACCGTGGCGAATGAGCCAGCGCGGGCTCTCGGGCACGTGCCGCCGAACCAGCAGAATCGCAACGCCAAGTACCGCGCCGAGCAGAAACGCAAGGCGCCAGCCGTAATGGGCGCCGATGAGCGAGGGCTCGAGGAGCACGATCGAGAGGCCGGCGCCCATCGCCGCGCCGACCCAGAAGGTGCCGTTGATCGCAAGATCGACCGTGCCGCGCACGCGCGCCGGGATCAGCTCGTCGATCGCGGAGTTGATCGCCGCGTACTCGCCGCCGATGCCGAAGCCGGTGGCGAAGCGGCAGAGCGCGAAGGACCAGATGTCGAACGAAAATGCCGT